>DASYFZ010000128.1:0-6008 GCA_036000295.1 Solirubrobacteraceae bacterium | reverse complement strand
CGACGGCGCCAGCGCGTCCCTGACCGCGTCGGCGCCGCCGCCGGTCAGGGCGTAGCGATCGATCAGCCACTGTGCGGCGCCCTCGGCCTGGACATGGGGCAACAGCGCGCCGATGAGGATCGCCAGCGGGATCAGAGCGGTGAGCGTGCTCGAGGCGAGCGCCATCGCCCTGTCGAAGCCGGCGATGAGCTGAAAGCGGTTCAGGACGCGTAACACGAACGCGGGACGCAGCCAGAACGTCAGCGTGCGCACCACCCGCTCGCGGTCAACCGGGCTCCGGGTCGTCAACCGGGAGTCCTTGGGCGGCACGTCGGCCATCGCGCAGCGCGAGGGCCGTGCGCACGTCCCGGTCGTCGGATGCTCACGCTCAGGTCGGCGGCGGCGCCGGACACATCAACCCTCCGGCAGGGCAGTCGAAGAACGCGCGCCACCCGTCACTCGGCGATCGAGCGCTCCATGTCGTCGGCAAGATCGGGATGGTGGTAGGGACCCGGCTCGCGTAACGCGGCGATCACGCGGTGCTGGTTCTCCAGGCTCTTGTCGTGGCTGAGCTTGATCTTGCACACGAAACGCGTGATGGGGATGCGCAGCCCGACCGTTCCCCTGGCCAGTTGCGCACCCCAATCCGGGTCCAGGAACAGCGGCCGCTCGACATGGCGCTCGAAATGCTCCACGAGCCGCGTGAGCACTCGCATGTTCTCGTCGGCATCGAGGATCTCGGGGACCCCATAGCAGTGGGCCACGCTGAAGTTCCAGGTCGGGGCGGGCGTCGTCCCCGGCTCATACCAACTTGGACTGATGTACCCATGGCGCCCCTGGACGATCACCAGGATCTCCCGGTCGCCGAGTCCATGGACCTTTTCATCGGGCCGCCCGACATGGGTCAGCATCGCCAAATCAGCCGATGCCTCATCCAGGAGGACCGGATAGTGCGATGCGACAAGCTCGCCGGCGTTGCTGCTCACGAGCGTGCACCACGGGTTCTCGCGGATCAGTTGGCGCACCACCTCGGGATCGTCACTGGCATGGATCGGATTCGGTCGCATGGGAAGAGTCTCGCGCGTCGCGCCCGCCAGCGCGTCGCGGCGAGGCGGCCGCGTTTCCGCTCACCGGCACGCGGGCTCCTCCACGGATCGCGCCGACGACCGCCTCGGACGCTATGAGTCGCTCGCGACGCCGCTAAGGAGGCGGGTGAGCTCGGCACCGAGACGGTCGTCGAGGGCGCTGCCCTCGTCGACGCGGCGCAGCATCGCGAGGCTTGCGACGTAGTGGTCGAGCTTGGCCCGGGCGTCGGGTCCGTGAAGTTGCGACGGTGATAACAGCGCAAGCTCGCGGGCCTTGGAGATCTTGTCGGCCGTGAAGATCGCGACGGTGCCCGGGCCACCATGTGCGACGCGATCGCGCAGTTCACGCTTGCGCGCCCCGTAGTCCCAGATCGACGGATCGTCGGAGACCGATTCCACGAGCCGCGCGACCCGGACACCGAACCGCCGTCGGAGCTCTGCACTGGTCGTGGCGGTCTTCTCCAGCAGATCGTGGAGCAGTCCCGCGGCGACCACTTCCTCTGGCTGGCCGTCTCTGTCGAGCAGCCGGCCGACCTCCATCGGATGGTTGATGAACGGCGCGCCGTCGACCTCGCGGCACTGACCTGCGTGGCGCAAGGTCGCGAACTTCAGCGCAGCGCGCATGATCGAGCCGCCAGAGCCCTCCCTGCTCACGTCGCTCGTTTGGACGATCACACCCATCCGGTTTGCAGCTCGAACTACGTGGCGCCGGATTTGTCTGTGGGCTCGAACCCGGGGGGCGCGATCGTCCCCTCGTCGATGCCCCGCGAGAGTCTCGTCTTCTCCGCCAACCGGCCGGGTGTCAGTACGCCGGACCCGGCGGCGTGCGAGATCGGATCCCCACCGCGGCCTCGCAGGATGATCGCGCAGCCGACCGCGATCGCCGCCCCGATCAGCGGACCGGCGACGTACACCCAGTAGGCGGTCCAGTCGCCGCTGACCAACGCCGGGCCGAACGAGCGCGCGGGGTTCATCGAGGTCCCGCTGACGGGCGCGGACCAGAGGCCCGCCAGGGCGATGTATCCCCCGACGCCGAGCGCGCCGAGCGCGCCGACGTTCTGCGCCGCCGAGGCGGTACCGAGAATCACACTGAGCAGGACGCCCGTCAGCGCGATCTCCATCAAGAACGCCTGCCAATCGTGGTACCCGGGCCCGGGCAGGGTCGCGCCAAGGTGCTCGACGTTGCCGAACACCGCCAGCAGGAACAGACACGCCAGCGTCGCGCCGAGCAGCTGCACGACGATGTACCCCGGCACCCGCTTCCACGGGAAATCACCCCGGACCGCGAACGCCAGCGAGACCGCCGGATTCAGATGCGCCCCCGACACCGCCCCCATGAACAGGATGATCGCCATCACCATCAGCCCCGGCGCGACGACCGCGGCCGCCAGGCTGATCTGCCCCTTGGCGTGCAGGAGCCCGCCACCGGCCGCAACGAGCACCAGCATGAACGTCCCCAGCAACTCCGAGAACAGCCTGCGGTACGCAAGCTTCGGATCGTCGAACTCCGCGCGATCCCCGAACTCGAGCATCAACAGACCCCTCGCACGCGAGAGGTCGTGATCCGCGAGCTCTGAGTGTCCTTCTATTGGCATAACTTGTGAATCACTCGTGAAGATACTCGCCGACGCGAGTCGGACGAGCCTCATCCCAATCGCATGACGTTGAGCTGTGCATCAATCCCGGCGCCGACGAGATCCGGCGGCGGCGCGGATAGTTCGCTCGACCGCGCAGCGGTCTGATGCGGCGTCGGGTGGCCTGCGGGTACCGTTGGGACGGACGCGATGGACGGCAAGCGAATGCTGGTGGTATTTGAGCCTGGGCGCAGCGGCGCGGCGGCGCTCGAGCTTGCTCGGGATCTCGTCGAGCGTGAGGGCGCCACGCTCACCGTCGTGGGCGTGGCTCCGCAGGGTATGTCGGGTGCGCGTTGCGGGAACTCGGCCCACGACTACAACCTCGCCATCCAGGACTCGGTTGCCGGAGACCTGGATCACGCACGCGCGTGGCTCGAGGAGTTCGGCGCTCGCGCGTCGTACGAGTTACTGATCGACCGCGTCCCGCCGTCGCTGGACGAATTCGCGGCGGCCGGCCGCTTCGACCTGGTGCTGCTCCCCGCGCGACGTCGGCCGATGCGAGCACCGGGTCACCCTGCCGTAGAGCGGCTGCGGCGCGCGACCGGCGCCGAGATCCAGGTCATCGCGCCGCGGCCCAAACAACGGACACACGGCTAGCAAACGCGAAATCGCCGGGCCCCGTGGTGAGGAGCGCGACTGACTGTGACCGCTTGTTCGCCTCCGCCTAACAGCAGGTGCAGCTCTCGCCGCGCCAGGCGTTGGCGGCTTCCGTGAGCGCGACCGCGGCGATCAAGAGCCCGACTGCGGGATCGGCCCACCACCATCCAGCGAGAGCGTTCGCGAGCAGGCCCACGAGCAGGGCCGCCGACAGGTAGGCGCAGAGCATCGTCTGGCGGCTCTCGCTGGTGGTCGCTGAGGAGCCCAGCGCGACCCCGACGTTCCGCTTCGCGGCGGCCAGGGGCGGCATCAGAACGAGGGTGACCGCGGCAAGCGCGACGCCGGCCCAGCTGACCGCCGGGTGATGTCCAGCGATCAAGTCGCGAGCTGACTCGATCGCGACGTACACCGCGAGAATCACGAACGACGCGCCGATCAGCTGCTGAGCGCGTCGCTCGGCGCGCTGGGATCTGAGCCGGTCGCCGGTGACGAGCCACAGGACAACGAGGCCCGCGCCGGCCTCGATCACGCTGTCGGCACCGAATCCGACCAGTGCGACGGACCCGGCGGCGATGCCGGCGGCGAGCGCGATCGCCGCCTCGAGCGCGTGCCAGGCCAAGCCGAGCTGGGTCAGCCGTAACGCGCGGCCTGTCAGTCGCCGCCGCTTGTTCCAGTCGCTGCGATCGGCGATGGTGACCGCCAGCGTCGAGAGGGGTACCTCGGTGGGCATTTCCAGAACCGTACCTCGCGGCTATGAGGCCGCCCACCTTCACGACGTCGGGCGCTGGGGCTGAGGGCCCCTCAGAGCAACTTGTCCAGGGTGATCGGGAGGTCGCGCACGCGTCGGCCGGTCGCGTTGTAGATCGCGTTGGCGATCGCCGCGGCCACGCCGGTGATCCCGATCTCGCCGATCCCGCGCGCGCCCGCCGGGGCGTACGGGTCGGGGATATCGGTCCACATCACCTCGATGCTGGGCACGTCCATGTGGACGGGCACGTGGTACTCCGCGAGGCTCGGGTTCATGATCCGTCCGGTCCGCTCGTCGAACTCGGTCTCTTCCATGAGCGCGAGGCCGATTCCCATGATGATCCCGCCACGGAACTGGCTCGCGGCGGTCTTGGGATTGATGATGCGGCCGCAGTCGTAGGAGCCGAGGAGACGGTGGACGCGGGTCTCACCGGTGACCGCGTTGACCCAGACCTCGCTGAAGATCGCGCCGGTGGAGTGCATCGAGTAAGCCTGCATCTCCTCCGGGTCAGAGGCCGAGGCGACGACGATCAGCTCGTCATGGCCGGCGCGTTCCAAGATCTGCGAGTAACTCTCCCAGCGGGTCGGGTCGGCGAGCTCGCACAACCCCTCAGCGCGACCTCCGACCTGGTCGGCGGTTAGCCCGGCCAGGGGCGATTCGTCGCCGGCGAGTACGAGCAGCTGCTCAACGAGCACGCGCTGTGCCGCGATGACCGCGCCCCCGATCGACGCCGTCTGCGAGGAGCCCCCGGCGATCATGATCCCGGGGAACGACGAGTCACTGTGGGCGACGGTCACTCGTTCGAGCGGTAGGCCGAGCCGCTCGGCGGTCATGATCGTCTGGGTCGTCGAAGTCCCCATCCCCATGTCGCTGGCCGGTACCTCGACCGTGGCGTGGCCCGTTTTGTCGAGCCTGAGCCGCGCGGCGGCGCCGGGAAAGCGGTGGTAGGGGTAGGTCGCGGTGGCACAGCCCATCCCGACCAGCCATTCGCCCTCTCGGTGGGCGCCCGGTGCCGACCGCTGCTCCCAGCCGAAGCGGCCGGCGCCCGCGCGCCACGCCTCGACGAGGTGCCGGGCGGAGAACGGCAGCCCCGAGCTCGGGTCCGTCTCGGGCTCGTTGCGGATCCGCAACTCGATCGGGTCCACGTCGAGTTCGATGGCGAGCTCGTCGATCGCCGACTCCAGAGCGAAGGTGCCGACTGACTCTCCGGGCGCGCGCATAAACGAGTTGGCGAGCATGTCCATGTCGACCACTTGCTGGTCGGTCTTCAGGGTCTCGGTCGCATACATGTGCCGCGCCGGGAACGTGAACTGCTCGGCCAGCGCGTTGTACGGAGTCATTGCGGAGATGCCGGTGTGAATAAGCGCCGTGAAGCGACCGTGATCGTCCGCGCCGATGGCGACGCGCTGCTCCGTGTTCGTCCGTCCGCCGACCAGCCGGTAGACGCCTTCGCGCGAGAGGGTGACCCGCACGGGACGCCCGGCGAGCTCGGACGCGGCGGCCCCGAGCACATGGTGGGACCACAGCGTCTTGCCACCGAACCCCCCGCCGACGTAGGGCGAGGTGAGATGAACCTGGCTCTCCTCGATTCCGAAGACCTGGGCGAGCGTCCAGGCGTGCAGCTTCACCCCCTGGCTGGCGTCGTGGACGATCAGGTCGCTACCGTCCCAAGCCAGCGTCAACGCGTGGGGCTCAATCGCGTTGTGGTTGTGGCGTGGCGTGCGGTAGATGAGGTCGACGGAGTGGCGTGCGTCCTCGAGTGCAGCCTCGGCGTCGCCCACGGCGACCTGAACAGGCTGGCCGACGAGGCTGTCCGGCGTGCGTGGGTGCGCCCTGGCCTCCTCGAAGGTTCGCGGAGGCGAGGACTCGTAGACGATGTTGATCAGCGTGGCGGCGTGGTCGGCCTGCTCCTGTGTCTCAGCCAGGACGACTGCCACCGGCTCTCCGTTCCAGTGGATGCTGTCG
>DASYFZ010000124.1:0-3940 GCA_036000295.1 Solirubrobacteraceae bacterium | reverse complement strand
ATCGCACTCAACAACACCGCGCTGATCGTCGCCGGAATGATCGTCGGCGCCTCGGGAACGATCCTCACCAACCTGATGGCCAAGGCGATGAACCGCTCGGTGCCGGCGATCGTCGCGGGCGGATTCGGCGGCGCCGTCGCGGCACCGGCGGCGGGCGCCATCGACCGCGGGCCGGTCCGCTCGACCTCGGCTCAGGATGTGGCGATCCAGCTCTCCTACGCTCGCCAGATCGTGATCGCGCCCGGCTACGGGATGGCCGTCGCGCAGGCGCAGCACGCCGTTCGCGAGCTCGAGCGCGCGCTGGAGGCCCGCGGGGTGGAGGTCAAGTACGCGATCCACCCGGTGGCCGGGCGGATGCCGGGCCACATGAACGTGCTGCTCGCTGAGGCCGACGTCCCGTATGACCTGCTCAAGGAGATGGACGACATCAACCCGGAGTTCTCGCGGACCGACGTGACGCTCGTGATCGGCGCCAACGACGTCACGAACCCCGCCGCAAAGAATGAGCCGGGCTCTCCGATCTACGGGATGCCGATCCTCGAGGTCGATAAGTCGGGTGCGGTGGTCGTGCTCAAGCGCTCGATGGCATCGGGGTTCGCGGGCATCGACAACCCGCTGTTCTACGACGCCAAGACCTCGCTCCTGTTCGGCGACGCCAAGCAGTCTGTGAGCGAGATCACAGCAGAAGTCCAGGCCTTGTAGCTCAATCGAAAGCGCGTGCGGATATGTTTCGCCGCGTCTATCGAGAGATGGGCCCGCCTCCGCCGTCCACGTGGGCGGCTCCGGCACCCTCTACCGACGAGAAACTGAGGAGCCATGGATCCCAATCGCCTGAAGGCAATACCGCTGTTCTCGCACCTCTCCGACGAGGAGGCAAACCGCCTTGCTGCGTTCGCCACCGAGACGAGCGCCGCGGAGGGTCAGATCCTCATGAAGCAAGGCGACTACGCCGTGGAGTTGATCGCCATCGAGGAGGGCACGGCCGACGTCATCCAGGACGGCAAGAAGGTCGCATCGCTGGGGCCGGGGGACCTGATCGGCGAGATGGCGCTGTTCAACCGCGAGCCGCGCAACGCCGACGTGATCGCGACGTCGCCGATGCGCCTGCTCAAGCTGACCCACTGGGAGATCCGCCGCATGTCCGACGAGACCGTCGAGCGGATCAGGGAGGTCGTCAACCGGCGCGCCCAGGCGGGGGTCTCCGACCCCGGTCACTAGCGGGGGTTGACGGCCGACACTAGTTCGGGTTAATCCTGTGACCAGCACGGGCAGGCTAGGGCCGTGCGAGGGATGCGAACAGTCGTTGTGGCGCTGGCGCTGCTCGTCGCCGGCCCAGTCGCGGGCGCGGCGGCCAAGCAGCACGTCGCTGTAGGGCGCGGCGGCGCCGTCGCGTCAGACAGCACAGTCGCCACGAACGCCGGGCTGAGCGTGCTCAAGCGCGGCGGAAACGCCGCCGACGCGGCCGTTGCCGTCGCCTCGACGCTCGGCGTCACAGACCCGTTCGTGGCCGGAATCGGCGGGGGCGGCTACTTCGTCTACTACGACGCGAGCACCCATCGCGTGTACACGATCGACGGCCGCGAGACGACGCCTGCCGGCGACGGGCCCGGCATGTTTCTGGACCCGGTGACCGGTGAGCCCTACGAGTTCCCCACTGCGGTGACCAGCGGATTGTCCGTCGGCGTCCCGGGGACGCTGATGACCTGGCAGCGCGCGCTGCGGCGGTTCGGCCGCTTCAGCCTTGCCAGCGATCTCGGGCCCGCCGAGCGCGCCGCCCGCCAGGGGTTCAAGGTCAGCGCGACGTTGCGCGAAGAGGACCGCGAGAACGCCTTCCGCTTTGATCAGTTCAGCTCCACGCGGTCGCTGTTCCTGCCCGGCGGCAAGCTGCCCGCGGTGGGCTCGACGCTGCGCAATCCGGATCTCGCCAACACCTACAAGCAGATCGGCGCCGACGGGATCGGCGCGTTCTACGGCGGCCCGATCGGAGCCGACGTCGTCGGTGCGGTTCACTCGCCGCCCTTGGCGCAGGACGCGACGCTGGTGCCGCTGCCGGGGATGATGTCGCTGTCGGATCTGTCGGGCTACAGGGCGCCGTTCGTCTCACCGACCCACGTGCGCTATCGCGGCTACGACGTGTACTCGATGGCGCCCTCCTCAAGCGGTGGCACGACCGTCGGGGAGTCGCTGAACATCCTGGGCAACTTCGATCTGGCCGGCATGTCCCGCGTGCAGGTGCTGCAGCACTACTTCGAGGCCACGAGGCTGGCGTACGCCGACCGCAACCGCTACATCGGCGACCGCCGCTTCGTCAACGTCCCGCTCAAGCAGCTGCTGTCGCCGCGCTATGCGCGCACCCGGGCGTGCTTGATCAACCCGAACCGGGCCGCCACGAGCCCCGTCGCCCCGGGCAATCCATTCTCTTCGTCAGGCGGTTGCGCGACCAAGGCAAGCACTGCAGCGCTGCCACACGACGGCGCCAGCACCAATCACTTCGTCGTCGCCGACCGCAGAGGCGACGTGGTCTCCTACACCAACACGATCGAGGAACTGGGCGGCAGCGGCATCGTTGTGCCCGGTCGCGGATTCCTGCTCAACAACGAGCTCACCGACTTCGACTTCGCGCCGCTGCAGAAGGGCGTCCCGGACCCCAATCTCCCGGCAGCGGGCAAGCGCCCCCGGTCGAGCATGTCGCCGACGATCGTGCTGCGCAACGGCAAGCCGTTCATGGCGGTTGGAGCAGCCGGGGGCGCGACGATCATCACGACGGTGCTCCAGATCCTGATCAACCGCATCGACCTCGGGATGGACCTGCCGGCAGCGCTCGACGCGCCGCGGGCCTCGCAGCGCAACGGCACGACCACGCAGGCCGAACCGGCCTTCCTGGCGCAGCCAACCACGGCCGGGCTCAAGCGCCTGGGCCAGAGCTTCGAGGTTGTCGACACGTCGCCGCTGAACCCGAAGATCAAGATCGCGCCGACGATCGGGACGGCGACCGCGCTCGAGGTTTTCGGCGGCGGCAGCGTTCAGGCCGTCGGTGAGGCAAGCCGCCGCGGTGGCGGCGCCGCGGGCGTTGTCAGCCCCAGTCGCTGACCCGGCTCGAATTCCTTCAAGGTGAATGGGATCTGGCACGGCCGGTCCAGTGGATCTGATACGTTGCCGCTCGCCGAATCCCCGGATCGCCACGCCGGGGGACGGGGAACCCACATATTCGGGGCGAGTCTCGCGGTGATCCGCGAGAAGCGCTGATTCCCAAGCGCGAGCCCGTCAGCTAACCCCGCAGGCACCAGGCACTGGTTTTGTCAGGCCGCCGTTGCGGAGGAGGCTGGTTGCGCCCATTTCGTGTGTTGATCGCCGTGCTCTTGATGAGTGCGATCGGTCCGGGCGTGGCGGTTGCTTCGAACACGGGCGGGGGAGCGCTGGTTCCGCCCGCTGGTCAGCACGGAATCGTGTCCAACCCGACGTCCTCGGCGGTGTTCACGCGCACGCTGCGGCGAAACGACCGGGGCGCTGACGTCAAGACACTGCAGACCTGGCTGACTGACATCGGCTACTCGGTCCCAGCCACCGGATTCTTCGGGTCGATGACCAAGGCCGCGGTCAAGCGGTTCCAACGCGCCCATCGTCTGAGGCCCGTGAGCGGCACTGTCGGCCGCAGGACTGCGGCCATGCTGCTCGCGCTGATTTCGAAGGTCACGACCGCCGACCCGCCCGCTCCGGTCAGCGTGCCCGCTGACGCCACCGGCAGCTGGGTGTTCCCGCTCACGCCGATATCGCGGGTCCTGACCCCCAGCCATTGGACGCTCGACCAGGGAATCGACATCGGCACCGTCAACAACGCATGCGGCCCTGACGTCGTCGAGGTGGCGATCACCTCCGGCACGATCGTGCAGGAGGGGATCTCCGGCTTTGGCCCCGACGCGCCGATCATCAAGGTCGACAG
>DASYFZ010000103.1:0-8896 GCA_036000295.1 Solirubrobacteraceae bacterium | reverse complement strand
GTTCTCGCGCTCGCGCGCCAGGTCTGAGATCCCCGACGAGCCGGCGCCGCGTGCGCGCCTGATCGCGCGCTCGACGCGCCCGAGCTCGAGCAACAGGCGGGCGTGCTCGAGCGCCTCGACGCTCACTGGGCCGGCACTGCCCGCGCGGGCCACAAGATCGGCGACGGTGGTCGCAAGCTGCTCGTCGTCGCGCGGCAGGTCGGCGAGCGGGGAAGCGAGTCGGCCGGTCAGGTGGCTGGCAGCGCGGCGGAGCGGCTCAGTCGTGAGCAGCTGCTCGGGGTCGATCGAAAGAAGCATCCTCTCCCCGTCGGCCGGCAAGGAGACGCACAGCGTCAGGAACTCGCGCTCGGCGCGGACGACCTCGTCGATCACGGGCGCCGGCGCCGGCCCGGGCACCTGAGCCACGGAGCGCGCCTGCCCCGACTCGGCGATCAGTGACGCCAGGCGCTTTTCGGACAGGTCCAGCCGGCCAGCGACCCGCCGCAGGAGGTCCTCGAGCAGCAGGCTCGCCGGCTGCTCGGCCAGCACCGGGCGCAGCTCGGCCAACGCGCGATCGCGACCCTCGGCGGTGCGGATGTCGCCGCGCTCGAGGATCCGCTCGACCTGAAAGACGATGAACGGGGCCGATTGCTCGACGAGCGATCGCAGAGCGTCGGCGCCGTCGCGCTCGATCAGATCGGCGGGATCGGTTCCCTCGGGCAGCGGCACGACGCGCAGTTCGAGCTTGCGCGACTCCGCCAGCCGCGCCGCGCGAAGCATCGCGTCCTGCCCCGCCCTGTCGGCATCAAGGCATAGCTCCAGCACGCTGACGACCCGCTCGAGGATCCCGACCTGCTCCTCGGTCAGCGAGGTCCCCATGATCCCGACGGCATTGCTCAGCCCGGCCTGGTGCAGGGCCAGCACATCGGTGTAGCCCTCGACCAAGATCATCCGGCCCGCCCGTGCCGCGGCCGACCGGGCCAGGTCGATGCCGAACAGCTGCTCGCGCTTGCGGTAGAGCTCGTTCTCGGCGGAGTTCAGGTACTTGGGCCGCTGGCCATCGCGTGTCGCCCGCGCCCCGAAGCCGACCACGCGCCCGCGCTGGTCGGACGACGGGAACATGATCCGCGCGCGGAAGCGGTCGAAGATCTGGCCGGGGCGCTGCTTGGAGCGCTGTGCCAGACCGACGGTCAGCAGCTCCTCGTCGGTGAACCCGGCCCGCCGCGACGCCAGCATCATCCGGTCCCAGGCGCTCGGCGCATAGCCGACCCGGAACTCGCGCAGCGTCTCCTCTCGCAGCCCGCGGCCGAGCAGGTATTCGCGGGCGTCCCCCGCCTCGCGCGCCTCCCACAAATACCTGGCGTAGTAGACCGCCGCCCTGTCGACGAGCGTCTGCAGGCGGTCTCGCCGCTGGCGCCGCGCGGCCGCTTGGGGATCCTCGGCCTCGACCTGGAGCTCGACCCCGAACCGCTGGGCGAGCGTCTCGAGCGCGACGCTGAAGTCGACCCCCTCGGTCTCCATCACGAACTTGAACGCGTCGCCCGAGGCCTGGCAACCGAAGCAGTGGTACAGGCGCTCGTCGGGGCTGACGTGGAACGACCCCGTGCGCTCCTCGTGAAACGGGCAGATGCCGAAGTAGCTGTTGACGCCGGCGCGGCGCAGCTCGGTCCGTGCGGAGACCAGCGCGACCATGTCGACCGCCTCGCGCACGCGCTCACGGGAGTCGTCGGTATAGCGCGTCACGGTGCGAAGGCGACCGGGATGCTCAACCGCTCGAACGTCCGGATGCAAAACCGGTCGGTCATCCCGGCCAGGTAGTCGGTCACGCGTCGCTCGAGCGCGCCGGGCGGAATCGAGTCGGGGATCTCGTCGGGATGGGCGCAGTAGTGGTCAAACAGCGAGCGCACAACACGCCCGATCTTCGCATGCTCGCGCGTCGCCTCGGGCCCGAGGTAGACGCGCTCGAACATGAACCCGCGCAGCTCGGCCATGGCCGAGCCGACCAGCTCGCCCTGCATGATGTCGCCAGCCTGTTCGGAATGCTCGACGAGGTCATGGACCAGCGCGTCGATCCGCCTCGGGCCGGTCTCGCCGAGGATCTCGATCGGTCCGGAGGGCAGGTCGGCGGTCGTGATCACCCCCGCCCTGACCGAGTCGTCGATGTCGTGGTTGATGTAGGCGACGCGGTCCATCAGCCGCACGATCTTGCCCTCGAGCGTCGCCGGCTCCGACGCCCTCCCGGAGTGGCTGACGATGCCGTCGCGAACCGCCATCGTCAGGTTCAGGCCCTGGCCGTCGCGCTCGAGCGTGTCGACGACCCGCAAGGAGTGCTCGTGATGCAGGAATGCGGACCCGAACCGGTCGGCCAGGCAGCGGTCCAGCGCGTCCTCGCCGATGTGGCCGAACGGCGGGTGGCCGAGGTCGTGGCCGAGCCCGATCGCCTCGACCAGATCCTCGTTGAGCGACAGGGCGCGGGCCACGGTGCGAGATACCTGCGCGACCTCGAGCGTGTGCGTGAGCCGGGTCCGGTAGTGATCGCCGGTCGGCGAAACGAACACCTGGGTCTTGTGCTTCAGGCGACGGAACGCCTTGCTGTGGACGATCCGGTCGCGATCTCGCTGAAACGGAGTGCGCAGCCCGCAGTCGGGCTCGGGGCGCATGCGCTGTGCCGGGTAGGAGCGCGTGGCCAGCGGCGAGAGCTCGCGCTCCTCGCGCTCGCGGATACGCCGCTCGAACGCATCGGCGACCGGACCGCTGGGATGGCCGGAACCGGCCTGGATAACGCCATCGCTCATACACCGATTCTGACAGCGCCTCGGCGCAGCGAACGGCTCTGTTTGGAAGTTCTGACAGTCTCGTTGCTACCGGCCGTTGAGCAGCGGGCGCAGCCGTACGTGACCGTGGTGCTCGGCGGTCTCGATGATCGCGCGCTCGGCCTGGCGCAGAGCGCGGTCAGACGCCGCCGGCGCCTGCGCCAGTGGCCGGCCGACGGCGGTCACCAGGAACCCGTAGGCATCCTCGTCCAGGGAGAACGCGGCCGCCTCGCAGGAGCCGCACACGACCCCGCCTGCGGCGGCCGAGAAGCCCTGCAGGTGCTCGGACTCGCCGCACCCGGCGCACGCCCCGAGATGCGGCAGGATGCCGGCCGCGAGCAGCAGCTTGAGGCGAAACGCAAGCCCCGTCTGCGGGGCCGCGCGCGCGGGATCCGCGCACAGCAGCGCGAGCTGGTTTGCCAGCAGTACGAACACCTCCGGATGCGGGTCGGCGGTCTCGAACAGGCGCGCGACGGCGTCGCAGGCGCGCGCGGCGCTGTCGAGCGTGGTCGCGTGGTCGCGCAGCGCCGAGTGGGTCGCGACCGTGTCGACCGACGTAACGGTGTGGAGGTCGCCGCGTCCCTCGTGCAGCATCGTGCGGACGTGGAAGAACGGCTCGAGCCGCGCCCCGAACCGGCTACGCGCCCGGCGGACCCCTTTGGCGATCGCCGAGATGCGCCCGTGGTGGGGCGTGTACAGGTGCAGGATGCGATCGGCCTCGCCATAGCGAATCGAGCGCAAGACGATGGCTTCGGTCTTCAGTGGCGCGGGCATACTCGCTCCGACAACGGCTCAAGCCGAGGCTATACTTTCTGAAGCGATGCCCCAAGTCACCTTGTACACGACCGATCAGTGCTCCCGGTGCGTGAGCGCCAAGACGCTCCTTGCACGTCGCGGGATTGCCTACGAAGAAATCAATTTGGCAAAGGACCCGGACGGCCGAGCTGAGCTGCAGGAGCGGACGGGGATGTTCACGTTCCCGCAGATCGTGATCGAGGACGAGACGCTTGGCGGCTTCGACGAGCTGCTGGCGGCAGATCGCGCCGGCAGGCTCAAGCGCCTGATCGCGGCATAGCGGCCGCGTGAGCCGGCCTGCGCCGCCGGGCTCTTGGCTTGGGCTGACAGTGCGGGCAGAAGTACGTGCCGCGGCCGCCGACGACGATTTTCTGAATCGTCCCCCCGCAGCCCGGGCATGGCTCGCCCTCCCGCCGGTGGACAAGGAACTGATCTTGGAATGAGCCGCGCGCGCCATCGACGTGACGGAAGTCGTCGATCGACGCGCCCTTGGCCTCGATCCCGGCGGCGAGCGCCGCTTCGATCGCGTCGCGGAGCCGCTCCCACTGTGGCCCGGTGAGCCGCCCCGCCTCCCGCAGCGGGTGGATCCCGGCGCGGAACAGGGCCTCGTCGGCATAGATGTTGCCAATGCCGGCGATCCGGCGCTGGTCGAGCAAGAACGACTTGACCGGGACGCTGCGTCCGCGCGCCTGGTCGCGCAGATAGGCGGCCGTGAACTCGGGCGTGAACGGCTCGACCCCCAACCGCGCGGCGATGTACGCGTCGCGCGCGGCGTCGCCGTACAGCAGATGGCCCGTACCGAACCGGCGCGGGTCCACGTAGGCGAGCCGGTGGCCGCCGTCGAGCTCGAAGCGCACGCGCGTGTGCGGCGGCTCGGCGGCCGGGTCGAACAGCAGTGCACCGGTCATACGCAGGTGCATCAGCAGGTGGCGCTCGTCCGACAGCTCCCAGTCGAGGTACTTGCCGAAGCGCGCGACCCGTTGCACGACGGCGCCGCGGAGCCCCTCCGCGACGAGTTCCGGAAGCTCGGGCCGGGTCCAGCGGAAGTCGAGGATCTCGACGTCGAGGATCGTCCGCCCCTCGAGGTGCGGCGCCAGCTGGCGGCGGATCGTCTCGACCTCGGGTAGCTCGGGCATCTCAGACCTCGACGGTAGCGGGCGCTAAAGCGACGCCTGGCGCCGCGGCGCGACGGTCAGTCCTCGCCGTCCCAGTAGTCCAGCTTCTCCAGCCGCGCGATCACGCCGACGCCCCGGAACGCGATCTTGTTCGAGCGCGGGTAGTAGCAGACGTCCGCCGGATCGCGGGTGCCGTAGGCGAGGTACGTGAGGCCCCGGTCGCCGGCTCGGAACATGTGCGAGACGCCGGTAGACGGCGGCCGCGAGACCACATGGCCCCGGGTCACGGGCGTCTCGTCGTCGTCGAGCACGAGCACGCCATCGCCGTCGAGGATCACGAAGATCTCCTCCTCGACCGAGTGGCAGTGCTGGGCGCCGGACTCGGCGCCGGGTTCGACGACCACGTGCTGCAACCCGGTGGTGACCGAGCCCGCGGCGCGGCTTACACGCCGGCGGGTGCGCGCCACGCGGCCGCGCTGCACGCGGATTGGCTCAACGGCGTCGAGATGAACGACAGAGTCCGGCCTCGGACCCGGCTGTTCGGGGAGCTCGGGCGGGCCCAGCTCGGCTTCCTTGACGAACTGGATCGGTGCTCGATCAAGGACGTACGGCAGGCTCTCCACGGCACGGCTGCCGACGAGCGACATCCCCAGCCGCGGGAATCCGATGCTCTCGTCGTACTCGCGCGGGCCGAACACGAGCACGTCCACCGGCTCGATCGCATACAGGGTGTGGGCCCCGCTGTGAGCCCGGTAGACGATGCAGTCGCCCTCCCCCACCTCCGTGGTCCGTCCCCGGTGCCAGGAGATGCCTCGTCCGGCGAGCACGAAGAAGATCTCCTCCTCGCGGCCGTGCTCGTGCGCGGGGGTCGTCCACCCGCCGGCCGGGACCTCGATCCGTCGCACGCCGGCGTTGACGGAGCCCGCGGCGTCGCCAAGGAACGTCCAGCGGCCTCGCAGGTGACCGAGCTCGCGGTCGATCGTGCGGGCTTCGTCGAAATGCGTCAGGCCCATTGGGCCGATCAGGCTATCGCGTGTCGGCTCAGGTGCGCTCGATCTGCGCGCGCGGATGCGCGTCGAAGTACACATCGCGCAGACGTTGCGCCGACAGATGCGTGTAGACCTGGGTCGTGCCGATGTCGGCGTGCCCCAGCATCTCCTGAAGCGAGCGCAGGTCGCACCCGCCCGCGAGCAGATGCGTGGCAAACGTGTGGCGCAGCGTGTGCGGGCTCATCCGGTGCTCGAGGCCCGCGCTGCGGGCGTGGCCCTGGACGATCTTGTAGAGCCCCTGGCGCGACAGCCCGCCGCCGCGCAGGTTCACGAACAGCCGCGGCTGGTCACGGTCTCCGACCAGCCTCGGCCTGGCCTTGTCGAGGTACTCGTTAAGGCTTTCGATCGCCTTTGTGCCAATCGGGACGATGCGCTCCTTGGAACCCTTGCCCCGAGCGCGCAGGATCCCGGCCTCGAGGTCGACGTCTGACAGCTCCAAGCCGATCGCCTCCGATGCCCGTAGTCCGCACGCGTACATCGTCTCGAGCAGCGCCCGGTCGCGAACGGCTCCCGACGAAGAGCCGCGGGGCTGCTGCAGGAGCCGGGCCACCTCGTCGCGGCTGAGCACCTTGGGGAGCCGCTGACGGGAGCGGGGCGCGCGCAGCTCCGAGGTCGGATCGTGGTCCAGGATCCCGTCGCGGCGCAGGTGGCGGTAGAACGACCGCAGGCAGGCGATCTTGCGCTGCAGCGTCGCGGGCGCGACCGGGGGTCTGCCCTCGCGGCCGTCGGCGAGCTCTGAAACGAACGAGGCCAGGTCGATCGGTACGACCGCCAGCGGGTCGACGCCGCGCCGGGAGAGGAACTCACCGTATTGCTGGAGGTCTGACCGGTAGGCCTCGAGCGTGTTGCGGGACAGGCCACGCTCGAGCTCCAGGTAGGCGAGGAAGTCCAGTACGAGATCGTTGAGGCGATGCGTGGTCGCTGGAGGCTCACTGGTGACCATGCCGGGTACTTCGTGGCCCGGAATGGCGCTCCTTCGTCTGCCAGCGTTCGGTCAGGCGCCGCGGTGGCTCTTGAGCCACAGCAGCGCGATCAGCGACTTCGAGTCACGGCACGCCGCGATCGCCTCGTCAAGGCGGTCGCGCCTCCAGGGCACGACCTCGATCCGCTCGTGCTCGTCGGGCTCGGCGTCGGCGTCGTCGGACAGGTCGGTCGCGAGATACAGCCAGATGCGCTCATCGCTGAAGCCGGGGCTGGTGTAGAACCACATCAGCTCGTCCCACTTGGCCGCCCGCTTGCCGATCTCCTCGCCGAGCTCTCTGGCCGCGGCCTCGAGCGGCGACTCCCCTTCGACGTCGAGCTTGCCGGCCGGGATCTCCAGCGATGCCGGCTCGCCGACCGCCTCCCGGGGCTGGCGCGTCAGCCACACGTTCTCCGCGTCGACGGCGAGGATCCCCACGGCGCCCGGGTGCCACACCTTCTCGCGCGCGACCTCGGCCCCGTCGGAGTGGCGAAAGCGCTCGATCCCGACCTGGATGAGCTTTCCCTCCCACGTCACATCGACGCCGATCGGTTCGAAATCGGTCACCCGGCGGCCTCTTCCACCAGCGCGATCGCCACGTCGAACATCCCCTCGAGCGCTTCGACGCTGACCCGCTCGTCGGGCTGATGGTTGCGCTCGGTCCCGTTCGCGAGGTTGGTGCAGGGGAATCCCTGCGTCTCGAACGAGTTCGCGTCCGATGCGCCGCCGGTGACTATGTGGCTGGGCTCATACCCGCAGGCGCGAAGCGCCTCCTCGGCGAGCGTCACCTGCGCCGCCTTGGGGCGGGTGCGGTAGCCCTCGAACATCCGCTGCACGGTTACGTCGAGGTCGCATTCGTGGGCGTTGGCGGCATCCTGGAGGTGATCGACCATCTCGGTCGCCACGGCCTCCGCGCGGGCGGCGTCGAGGCTGCGAGCCTCAGCCTCGAGCGTGCACCGATCAGGCACCACGTTGATGGCGCTGCCGCCGGCGATCGTGCCGACGTTCGCGGTCGTCTCGGGGTCGAGGCGACCCAGGCGCATCGTCGCGATCGCTGACGCCGCGGCGGCGATCGCGCTGCGTCCGTCCTCGGGGCGAATGCCCGCGTGCACGGCGCGGCCGTGCAACTCGGCGAAGATCCGGTAGTGCGTGGGTGAGGCGAGCACGATCTCGCCGATCGGCGTGGCGTGGTCGAACACGTATCCGAAGCTGCTGCGAAGCCTGCCGGTGTCGAACTCGCGCGATCCGCGCAGCGAGACCTCCTCGCAGACGGTGAACACGAGCTCGATGCCGATGGCGGGCGGCTGCGGCGCTCCCTTCAGCCGGCGCGCGAGCTCGAGCATCACGGCCACCGCGGCCTTGTTGTCGGCGCCGAGGATGCCGTCGTTGGCGTTCTCCCAGCCACCGTTGACGAGCACCGGATCGACCGGCGCGGCGAGCGGGACGGTGTCCAGGTGGGCGCACAGGGCGATGCTGCGGTCGTCGGCCCCGTCGACGCGCGACAGCAGGTTGCCGGCATCGGATCCCGCCGCGGGGCCGGCGCCGTCCTCGTCGACGTCGAGCCCGATACGCCTCAGTTCGGCCGATACCCAGTTGGCACAGGCGCGCTCGTGGCCCGACGGGCTGTCGATCCGGCACAGCGTCGCGAACGTGTCGTGAAGCCGTTCGCGCTCGGCGTCGGTGGCGCGTCTCACGGCGTCCCTGCGTCGGCGGCGCGCCTCACAGGGCGCCGGCGCGAGAGGCGGCGGCCTCGCTGCGCTGGCTGGCGTCCGGGTCGTCTTTCGACGTGTCCGTGGCGTGCGTCAGAGCCGCGCCGACGAACTCCCTGAACAGCGGCGCCGGGCGCTCAGGCCTCGACTTGAACTCGGGGTGGTACTGGGAGGCGACGTAGAACGGATGATCGTCCTCGGAGAGCTCGATCGCCTCGACCAGGCGGTCGTCGGGCGACGTGCCCGAGCACACCAGCCCGGTCTTCTCGAGCCCCTTGCGCAGGTGGTTGTTGACTTCGTATCGGTGACGGTGGCGCTCGTACACGACCGGCTCGTCGTACAACCGGCGGATCCGGGTGCCGTCATGGAGCTTCACCGGATCGGCGCCCAGGCGCATGGTCCCGCCCATGTCGGAGATCTCCTTCTGCTCGGGCAGCAGATCGATCACCGGGAACGGCGTCTCGAGGTCCATCTC
>DASYFZ010000100.1:0-7717 GCA_036000295.1 Solirubrobacteraceae bacterium | reverse complement strand
TTCCTCACCGCCTTTGACTCCAAAGCGCCGACCTCGTAGCCGGTCGTGAGCGGACAAGCTCCTCAGCGACAGCGGCTGGTCGGCCTGGACGGCATCCGCGGCCTCGCAGCGCTCTACATCGTGGTCAACCACGTGTTCCTGCGCGCGTTCCCCGGCTACCCGGTTGACCACGCGCCGTTCTGGGCTGCCTGGCTGATCTATGGCCGCTTCGCGGTCGTCGTGTTCATCGTGCTGTCGGGCTTCTCCCTGGCGCTGGCACCAGCCCGCCACGGGTGGCGGCTGGACGGCATCGCCCAGTTCGCCCGCCGGCGCGCGTGGCGCATCCTGCCGGCCTACTGGGCCGCGCTTGCGTTCAGCCTCGCCGTAGCTTGGCTGATCGTGCCTCAGCCCGGGCACGGCATGCCCGACTTCAAGTCCGTCGCCGTCAACGGCCTGCTCGTGCAGAACATCGTCGGCGCGCGCAGCCCCAACGCCGCGTTCTGGTCGATGGCCGTCGAGGCGCAGCTGTACCTGCTGTTCCCGTTGCTGCTGCTGGTCGTCCGCCGGCGCAGCGCGCTGACGATGGTCGCCGCGGTCACCCTTGTGGTCGCCGCGGTCGGAATCTTCGGCCCGCACATCGCCAAGCTGCATACGTTCGTGATCCAGTCTGCGCCGGACCTCGCGGCGCTGTTTGCGGTCGGGATGCTGAGCGCCGGCATCGTTGGTGCGAGCACAGCACGCAGGTCGTGGCCGTGGGCGTGGCTCGCGCTCGCCGCCGCGGCGCCCGTGCTCGCGACGATCTGGTGGCAGGGGTCGGTGTGGACGCTCGACCATCTGTTCTGGGTCGACATCGGGCTGGGCCCAGCGATCGCGTGCCTGTTTGCGGCGCTCGCCACCGGACACCCCGCCCCGCTCCTGCGCACACTCGATGCCAAGCCGATCCGGAGCCTCGGCCTGTCGTCGTACAGCCTGTACCTGACCCACGCGCCGATCGTCGCGATCGTCTACGAGAAGGTCGTTGCCGGTCGCGTCAGCCAGGGCGTCCCGGCTTTCCTCGTTTCGCTCGCGATCGTGCTGCCGGTCACGATCGTGTTCGCGCGGCTGTTCGCGTCGGTGTTCGAGACGCCGTTTCTGCGCAGGCGTGGCGTCCGCCAACGGCCCCGGGTGCACATTCACCGAGCGCAAGGGGCGCCGGTATGAGCCGCCGGACGCTATGGGCCTGGGGCCGCTTCCTGGTGCCCGTGCTGGTGCTTGTCGTGCTTGTCTGGCGGCTCGGCACGGGACCGTTTCTCGACGGGGTGCGGACGGTCGACGCGCAAGCGCTTGCCGAAGCCGCGGGTATCGCGCTGCTGACCACCGTGTGCTGTGCGTGGCGGTGGAAGACCGTGGCCGGCGGTCTCGGGGTCGAGCTGTCGATGCCCGCTGCCGTGGCCGCCTACTACCGCTCGCAGTTCCTGAACCTCACGGTCCCCGGCGGGGTGGTCGGCGACGTGCACCGCGGCGTCAGCCACGGTCGCGACGCGCGCGACGTCGGTCGCGGGCTGCGGGCGGTGGCCTGGGAGCGCTCCGCGGGTCAGGCCGTGCAGCTCGTCGTGACCGTCGCCGTGCTGCTCGTGCTGCCATCGCCGGTGCATTCGGCCATGCCGGTGGTGGCAATCGCGGGGGCGGTCGCGGCGCTGGTCGTGGTGTTGGTCGCCAGGCGGCTACCCGCCGGCAACCGTTCGGTGCCGGCGCGTGTCCGGGCCGCACTCAGCCGCGACATTCGCGACGCGCTGCTGTCCGGTGGCGCGTGGCGCGGCATTGCCTTGGCGTCGGCGCTGGTCGTCGCCGGCCACGCGGCTACGTTCGTGATCGCCGCGCGGACCGCCGGCAGCACGGCGCCGCTGAGCCAGATGCTGCCGATTGCGCTGCTGGCGATGGTCGGGATGGTGCTGCCGAGCGCCGCCGGTTGGGGCCCCCGCGAGGGCGTCACCGCATGGGCGTTCGGTGCGGCCGGGTTTGGGGTTCAACTGGGGGTCACGACTGCCGTCGTGTACGGCGTCATGGTGTTCGTCGCCTGCCTGCCTGGCGCTGTCGTCCTCGTGGTGGCATGGTTCCGTCGTATCCGGCTACCCGAAACCACCTCATCCCCGCTCCGAGAGACAGCAGTACATGCCTGATCGACCGTACATCCTGTTGAGTTGCGCATTGTCGATCGACGGCTACCTCGGCAGCGCATCGCCGCGGCGCCTGGAGCTGTCCAACGACGCCGACTTCGACCGCGTCGACGCCGTGCGTGCCTCCTGCGACGCGATCCTCGTGGGGGCGACGACCGTGCGCAACGACAACCCGCGGCTCCTGGTGCGCTCGCAGAACCGCCGCGACGCCCGGACCGCACAGGGACTGCCGCCGTCACCGATCAAGGTGACCGTGACCGAGCGCGTCGAGCTGGATCCGCGCGCGGACTTCTTCACCACCGGCGACGCCGAGAAGCTCGTCTACTGCGTGAGCCCGCGCGTCGGCGACGCGCGCACGCGCCTCGGAGAGGTGGCGACCGTCGTCGACGGCGGCCAGCGCGTAAAGATGCGCCGCCTGAGCGAAGATCTCGGCGCCCGTGGCGTGCAGCGGCTGATGGTCGAGGGTGGCGGCAACGTGCACACCCAGTTCCTCACCGACAACCTCGCCGATGAGCTGCAGTTGGTCGTCGCTCCGTTCTTTGTCGGGGACTCCCGCGCTACGCGGTTCGTCAGCGATGGACAGTTCCCGTTCAACCCCAGCCGGCGCGCGAAGCTCGCCGAGGTCCGCCAGATCGGCGACGTGGTGCTGTTGCGCTACGCGCTGTCGAATCGGTTCGACACCGGCTGATGGCTCAGCCCGGCAAGGCCAGCACGTCGGCGTGGTCGACGGTGACCTCGAGCTCACCGGCCGCCGCCTGCGCCAATCGCCGGCGCGTGTATCCCGCGGCTTCGGCTTCGGCTTCGGCTTCGGCGAACAGCTCGGGATGCTGTTCGTAAGCGGCGCGGACCCAGCCCGTGAACCACACCGCCGCAAGCTCGGCGTGAGCGACGCCGAGCCGCCAGGGACTGGATCGGACGAGAACCTCGGCTCCGAGCCGCCGGAACTGCTCGATGGCGATCGCCGCGGCATCGGGCCCCAGCAGCCGGCCACGCTCCGTCGCCCGCCGCTGGTGGTCGTTGAACGCGACGCCAACGCGGCGGTCCAGGGGATCGGCCGGCTTCAGCGCGACGCGACCGACGACCGACAGGCACAGCAGGCTCGGACAGCCGGCGCCGGCACAGGCCGAGACCAACCGACCGAGCTCGTCCTCGGTCAGCATGTCCAGCAGCGCCGAAGCGCAGGTCAGCGTCGCGCCCGCCAGCTCGTCGGGCCGTAGCCGCGTGATGTCGGACCGCGTTGTCTCGAAGGTCACCGCGGCCCCGTCGGCGGCCGCGACCGGGAGCTCGGCGAGCGCCAGCAGGTCTGTGTCGCGGTCGTGCACGATCCAGTGCTGCGGTCCGGCCAATAGCGGCGCGAGCCAGCGACCCATCGATCCGGTGGCGCCGCCGAGGTCGTGGATCTCCCAGCGGCCAGCGGCCGGGGGGCGGAGGCATTCGACGAGCTCACGCGAACGGGCCGCGGCGTCGGCGAGCTCGCGCAACGCAAGCCAGTCGTTGCTGACGCGGACGACCTGATCGCTCATCGCGACGCCTCCGCGAGGACCGCTGCGAGCACGGATGTGGTGTTCGACCAGCCCGGCAGCGACTCGCGCCGCTGCATAGCGGCCCGACGCAGCCTTGCTCTGAGCTGCCCGTCGCCGAGCCAGGACCGCAGCGCTGCCGCGAGTGCTGCGGCGTCATCGGGCGGGATCAGCAACGCCGGCCGGATCTCGTCAGCGCCGTGACCGAGCGCCTCCGTCAACCCCCCGATGTCGGCGGCAATCACGGGCAGGCCACGTGCCAGCGCCTCGATCACGACCATGCCGTACGTCTCCGCACGCGATGCGAGCACCAACACGTCGGCGGCGGCGTAGCTGCGGTCCAGCTCGGCTCCGCGCCGTGGTCCTGGAAACTGCACGCGGCCGTCCAGCGAGCGGCGACGCATCGCGTCCACGAACGCCGGGTCCCGGTCCAGGCGGCCGACGCAAACGCAGCTCCACGTCAGGTCCGAGATCGTCGCCAGCGCCTCGAGCAGCAGGTCGTGGCCCTTGTCGAACGTGATCGCGGCGACGCACAGCAGCGCGCCGCCGGTCGCGGTCCCGGACGTGAGCTCGGCGGTGTCGGCGCCGGGGTGCGCGACGTGCACGGCGCCGGCGGGCAGCGCGTACAGCTCGAGCAGCCGGGCCCGCGCCCACGCGCTGGTCGTGACGACACCGGCGGCGGCCGATAGCACCGCGTGCTCTCGTCTACGTGCGTCCTCATCACGTGGGCGGTCGCCGAGCGGCATGTGGACGAGCACCACCAGGCGCAAACGCCTTGCTTCGGGCACGAGCACCTCGGGCGCCGCCGACGCGATCAGCCCGTCGAGCAGCACGACGGCGCCATCGGGGATCCCGGCGAGAACGCCGGCGAGGGCGGCCAGCGCCGCCGCGTCCGGACGGTCCCAGAAGCCGGCGACGGCGTGCTCGTGGACCGCCCAGCCGAGTGCCGCCAGCCCATCGCAGACGCGCCGGTCATAGACGTTGCCCCCGCTCGGCCGGGCGGGGTCGTCGATGCCGTCCGGCAGGACGGCATGCACCGTCGTCACAGTTGCCGCTCGTAGCTCGCCCAGGCGATGTGCGACTCGTGCAGCGTCACGATCAGCCCGTCGAGCTCGCGGGCGCCGTCGCCCAATGCGCCGGCCGCGATCCGTTCCGCCAGCCGGTCTGCGACGACCCTCGCGAGCGCCTCGGTCGAAGTGTTCATGCCGGCAAACGCGTCGTCGTCATCGAGGTTGCGGTAGTTGAGCTCCGCGAGCACCGCGCGCAGCTGTTCGGACGCGCGACCGATGTCGACGACGATGTTGTCGGCATCGAGCTCGGAGCGCCGGAACGTCGCGTCGACGACGTACGTCGCGCCATGGAGCTGCTGTGCGGGCCCGAACACCTCGCCCTCGAAGCTGTGGGCGATCATCATGTGATCGCGGACGGTCACGCTGAACAAGAGCTACTCCCCGTCGTAGATGATGGTATGACAGAGCGCCGGCAGGCTTCCCGCGGACAACCGTGCCATCACGTCGGGAAGCTCGGAGAAGTGGGACTGTCCCGTTATCAGTGCGTCGAACGCAGGGTCGCGGAGCAGCTCGAGCGCGAGCGCCAACCGGTCGGCGCTCGTGCGGCGACCCGCGCGGGCCGGGGAGATCGTGCCGACCTGGCTGGCGCGGATGGCGAGCCGGCTCGAGTGAAACGCGCCGCCCAGCGACAGGCGGACTTCGTCGTCGCCGTACCAGCTGAGCTCGATCACCGTGCCCTCGGGCGCAAGCAGCTCGAGCGATCGCTGCAGGCCGGCGGACGTTGCGCTGGCGTGGAACACCAGGTCGCGACCACCGGGGGCGGCGGCCGGCAGTTCGAAGCCGACGCCGAGCGCGGCGGCGATCTCGGCGCGGCCCGGATCGACGTCGACGAGCGTCACCTGCAGCGCCGGAAAATGGCTCAACAGGCGCGCGACACAGCAGCCGACCATCCCGGCGCCGACGACGGCGACCCGATCGCCGAGCAGCGGGCCCGCGTCCCAGAGCGCGTTGACGGCGGTCTCAACGGTGCCGGCCAGGACGGCGCGAGTGGGTGGCACGTCATCGGGCACGACCGCGACCGCGCGGGCCGGTACCACGTAGGCACTCTGGTGGGGGTACAGGCAGAAGACCGTGCGGCCGCGCAGCTCCTCGGGTCCCTGCTCGACGGCGCCGACGCTGAGGTAGCCGTACTTGACCGGCGCCGGGAAGTCGCCCTCCTGAAACGGCGCGCGCATCGCTGCGTACTGGCCCGGCGGCACGCCGCCCCGGAACACCAGCGTCTCGGTGCCCCGGCTGACGCCCGAGCGCAAGGTGCGAACCAGTACCTCGTCCCGACCCGGTTCGGGCAGCGTGGCCGGCCGGATCTCACCGATACCGGGCGCACGCAGCCAGAAAGCGTGCGCGTCGGCCTTGCTCGACATGCCTTACATGATGACCGGCGCTGGGACGAGAATCAGCATCTCCGACCAGACGAGCAAGGGAGCACGAGATGGCCAAGATCCTCGTTGCCAACCACGTCACGCTCGACGGCGTGATGCAGTCGCCTGCGCGCCCGGACGAGGACACCCGGGACGGGTTTGCACACGGCGGCTGGGCGGCGGCGCGCAACGACGAGCTGATGGCGGCCAAGATCGGCGAGCGCATGGCCGGTGACCGCGCGTTCCTGTTCGGCCGGCGCACGTATGAGGACTTCTACGCGGTCTGGCCCAACCGACCGGGAAACCCGTTCTCCGAGGCGCTCACGAATACGCCCAAGTACGTGGCCTCGCGTTCGCTGGCCGAGCCGCTGCCCTGGGAGAACTCGATCCTCCTGACCGGCGACGCCGCCGAGCAGGTGGCCAAGATCAAGCAGCAGCGGGACGGCACCCTGACGGTGTTCGGCAGCGGCGAGCTGACTGGGGCGCTGATCGCGGCCGATCTGGTCGACGAGTTCCTGCTGATCGTCCATCCGCTCGTGCTTGGCAACGGGCGCCGGCTGTTCGGCGCCGGACCGTACGCAGAGTTGGAGCTCATCGACGCCGTGGCGACGGACGCGGGCGTCGTGATCGCCGCGTACCGCCGTCCGCGCTAGCGCGACTCGGTAGCCAGGCGTACGCCCAGCCCGATCAGGACGACGCCCGTGAACCGCTCGAGCGTGCGTGCGACCAGTGGACGCTGCAGCGTGGCCGAGGCCTTGACGGCAACCAATGAGTAGCCGAGCAGCCAGATCAGCGTCATCGCCACGAAGATCGCGCCGAGGAGCAGGAACGGCATCAGCGTGGGTGCACCCGCAGAGACGAACTGCGGCAGCAGGCTCGTGAACAGAACCGCGATCTTGGGGTTTGCGAGGTCGCTGGCCAGACCCTGGCGAAACCCTCCGACCCCGCCGAGCCGCCGGGCTCGCGCGGCGGCGCCGGCAACGGCTGTGGACGACTGCTGCCGCGCTGTAAGCAGTGCCTGCACTCCGAGCCAGATCAGGTACGCGGCGCCCACCAGCTTGAGCGCCGTGAATGCGATCGCGGACGCGCGCACGACCGCGGCCAACCCGAGCGCGGCCGCCACGGTCCACACGACCAGACCGGTGCTGACCCCCAGCGAGGTCCCGAGCGCCGCTCGCCGGCCATGAAGCAACGCGTTCTTGGTTACCAGCGCCGTGTCCGGGCCGGGGACGACGATCAGCAGCGCGGCCACCGGCAGGAATGACCACACGTGTGCGCCATCAGGCTATGGCAACGCGGGGTGTCGCGCCGTCAGCCTGGAACGTCGGCAGCTCGCGCCGCGGAGCGAGATCGCTTCGTCCTCGGACAGCCGCGTGTAATCGGTCATGCGCGCCGCAAATGCTACGGCCCCGCCGAGTGCTTGGACACTCGACGGGGCCGCCAAGAGCAACTGCTTGCCCGCGACTGTGCGGGCTGCCTGACCTACGAGCTCGGGGCTTGGGGCAGGAGGATCGTCAGACCGCCGATCGGCTGGCCTGTGGTGAACGCGTTCGTTCCGAGCACCTGGTTCAGCGTCGTGGCGCCTTCGGAGGACAGCTCCGCGAGCAGGCCCGAGAGGCTGAGCCCACCGTTCG
>DASYFZ010000088.1:0-7714 GCA_036000295.1 Solirubrobacteraceae bacterium | reverse complement strand
CCGCGGCCACGCTCGCCCCAGCCACCGCGATCGCAGCGGACACCGCCCCTAAGGCCTCGCTGACCGACATCGAGAACGACGTGATGTGCGTCAGCTGCCACGAGCCGCTCGCGGTCGCCCAGTCGCCTCAGGCGATCGCCGAGCGCAACTACGTCCGCACCCTGATCGCCCAGGGCCAGACCAAGGCCCAGATCGAGCATGCGCTCGTCGGCCAGTACGGGCCGGCGGTGCTCGGCAAGCCGCCGGCGCACGGATTCAACCTCACGGTCTACATCCTGCCGCCGTTGATCCTCATCGTCGGGATTGCCACGCTCGTGCTCCTGCTTCCCAAATGGCGACGGCGCTCCAAGGCCAACGCCAAGACGCGAACAGCTATCCCCGAACCCTCGATCGCGACAGCGGACGCCCACCGCCTCGACGAAGAGCTGCGCCGCTACGGCGGCTGAAACGCTGAAAGCCGGCGCCGCCAGCCCTACATCGACTCGGGAGCCGACACCCCGAGCAGCCCTAGCGCCGTCGCGATGACACGCTGCGCCGCCCGAGACAGAGCGATCCGGAACGACTCGACGCCCTCGGGCTCGGCCCCAATCACCTTGCAGTGCTCGTAGAAGCCCGTGAAGTCCTGCGCCACCTCCAGCGCGTAGCCCGCGATCCGGTGCGGCGCCCGCCGGTCCGCCGCCTCGAACACCTCGTCGGGAAACGACACCAGCTTCTTGATCAGCTTGCGCTCGGCCGGGTGCAGCTCGCCGTCCCCCCACCCAGCATCAGACAAAACCGCCGAATCAACTCGCCCCTCCGGCAGCCGCCGCAACATCGACGCGATCCGCGCGTGCGCGTACTGCACGTAGTACACGGGGTTCTCGCGCGACTGCTTGCGCGCCAGCTGCACGTCGAGATCGAGCGTGCGGTCGTGGGACCGCTGCAGCATGAAGAAGCGCGTCGCGTCCACACCGATCTCGTCGAGCAGGTCGTCGAGCGTCACAAAGTCCCCGCGCCGCTTGGACATCGCGAACGTCTCGCCGCCGGACACCAGGTGCACGAACTGAACCAGCGGCACCTCGACGGTGTCCGGATCGCCGCCCAGCGCGGCCATCGCCGCCTTCAGCTCCCTGACGTAGGCGTGATGATCTGACCCCACCGGCATCAGCTGACGGTCATAGCCGCGCTCGCGCTTGTCCTGCAGGTAGGCGATATCGCCCGCCAGATACGTCGGCTCGCCGTTGGACCGCACGATCACCCGATCCTTGTCGTCGCCGAACGTCGTCGTGCGCAGCCACTTGGCCCCCTCGTGGCGATACGTGTGGCCCGCCTCGTCGAGCATCGAAAGCGCCCGCTCGAGCTCTGACGGCGAGCCTTCGTGCAGGGTCCGCTCGCTGAAGAACCGGTCGAAACGAACGCCGTACCGGATCAGCGTGGCCTTGATGCTCTCCAGCATCAGCTCCACGGCACGCGCCGCCAGAACCGAAGCATCAAGATCCGCGGCGCCTTCGATCTCCCCCGCCAGATCGGTCACGTAAGACCCCTGGTAACCGCCCTCGGGCACATCCTCCCCTCGCGCCCGAGCTGAAACCGACTCCCCGAGTAGCCGGATCTGACCTCCAGCGTCGTTGAAGTAGTACTCGCGCGAGACCTCGTGCCCGTGGTACTCGAGGATCCGCGACAGCGCATCGCCGTATGCGGCATGCCTCCCGCTGGCGGCGACCAAAGGCCCCGTCGGGTTCGCGGAGACGAACTCGGCCAGGATCCGCTCGGCGGGATCCGCGCCGCCCGCGCCATATCGATCGCCCGCAGCCAGGATCGACGCCAGCGCCCGCCGCTGCCAGGCATCCGACATGAACAGGTTCACGAATCCGGGCCCCGCAACCTCCCACCGATCTAAATCAGCACCTAGCGCGGACTCGAGCTCGCCGCCGATCCGCTGGGCGATCTCGCGCGGCGGCGCGCTCAGCACCGGTGCCAGCAGCATCGCCGCGTTGGTCGAGTAGTCGCCCTGCTCCTCGCGCTTGGAGCGCTCGACCTTCAGCTGCGCCGGCGATTCCTTCGCCTCGCCGCGGATCGCGGCCGCAGCCGCCCGCACGGTCGCCGCCAGCTCATCGAGCGGACCGCGAACCCGATTTTGGTGCACATCGGTCATACAGACAGTTTGACGATCAGTAGTGGTACGGCTCGCGCGCCAGGATCTTGTGCCCGCGATAGATCTGCTCCAGCAGCACTACCCGCGCGAGCTGGTGGGGCAGCGTCATCGGCCCCAGCGACAGGCGATGGTCGACGCGGTCGAGGTCGGCGGACATGCCGAATGGCCCGCCGATCACAAAGCACAGGTCCCGGCCGCTGCGCCGACGCTCCTCCAGCCACCCGCTGAACGCGACCGAGTCCATCTGCTGCCCGTCCTGGTGCAGGAGCGACACAAACGCCCTGTCGGGCAGCCTCCGCGCGACCTGCTCGTCCTCCCGGACTTCGATCTGCTCGAGCCGCGTGTGCCCGGCGATCAGCTTCTGATAGTGGCGCACGTCGTCGGCGTATGGCGGGCGCAGACGCCCCACGGCCACGACGATCACCCGCACGACGTCATACTACGGCCGATGGACGACCCCAACAGGCCCGAGCGCCACATCAACATCCACTTCTCGCCGGAGATCATGGCCGGCGTCTACGCGAATTTCGCAAACGTTAGTCACTCCGAGTACGAGTTCACCGTAACGTTCGCGCGCGTGGATCACGAAGTGGAGGACGACGAGATTCCGGGAGTCGTTGTCTCGCGCATCAACCTCTCGCCGAAGTTCATGCGCGAGCTGATCGATGCCATGCAGGACAACTACTCCAAGTGGGAGACCCGCGAGGGGATCAAGAACCTCCCCGAGTACCCAGGCCGCCAGGACTTCGACGAGTCCGAAAGCCCGGAAGATTAAGCGGCAGCGAGCCTAGGTTCCGGGGGGTTCTTGACTACAGGCCTGCGCAAAAGTGACGGCCGCACCGATCCGCTCCGCTGTCGGCGGATGCGACGCGAGCAGCGCCGTGACCCATCTGGGAGGCTCGACGTCGGCGACGTTCTGCACGGCGATCGCGCGCTCGAACGAGATGAACGCCTCCGGCGCCCGCGAGAGCTGCAGCGAGAAGCGGTCGGCTCGGCGCTCGATCGCTCGCGACAGGCGGTTGGCGATGATCCCGATCGGCGCGGAGATCAGCGCTGCGGCGAGGCCGACCGCGGGCACGGCGCCCGCCGTACCTCGCTCGTCCGACAGCGCCCAGCTGAGTTGCTGAACCGCGAGCGCCGCCGCCGGGGCGACAATCGCCGTGTACGCGACGCCGCGGCGGACGTCGCGGTTGCGGACGTGCGCGAGCTCATGCGCGACGACGACGCGGATCTCGTCGCGGTTGTAGCGATCGAGCAGCGTGTCGAACAGCACGACGCGCTTGGTCGGCCCGAGGCCGGTGACGTACGCGTTGGCCGCGGTGGTCCGGCGGCTGGCATCGATCGAGTAGATCTCGCCGACGCGGACGCCTGCGGCGTAGGCGAGGTCGAGCACATCGGTGCGAGTGTCGCCCTCGGGGAGCGGCGTGAAGTCGTTGAACACGGGATCGAGCACGACCGGGGCGAGCGCCGCGAACACGGATCCGATGACGACCGAGCCCGCGGCCGCCGGCAACCACCAGCTCTGTGGATAGCGGCGGGTCACGGCAACCGTCGCGGCCCCGGCGCCGGCCGAGATCGTCGCGGAGATCGTCTGGGCCTTTACCTGGTCGGCCGCCCACCCACGCCACGACTGGGTGATCAGACCGACCGCGATCGAGCGGCGGCGAGCGACGATCGACAGCGGCAGCGGCGCCAGCGAGCCAACCAGGCCGAAGCCGGCACCGGCCGCCGCCCCGCCCAGCAGCGACCCGCGCAGGCGCGCGGGCAACACGCGCGGGATGCGATCGACGGCCACAGCCATCGCCCCCAAAGCCAGCCCAGAACGCGCGATTCCGAGCGCGACCTGGGGTCTCGCATACCGCGCACCACGCTGGATCTCCGCATCGCTGAAATGGCTGTGTACGTCGGCCTCGACGGACTTCGCAGCGCCCTGGCGCGGGCGCAGCAACCGTCCTCCCAGCTCAGCGGCGCCGAGCGCCAGAAGCGTCGCGGGGACGTATCCGTAGCGCGAACGGTGCCTCACCAGCGAGACTGTAACCCGTGTCCCCTCACGTGAGCACCAGATGCGAGTAGCCATCGTCTCCGATATCCACGGCAACCGCCACGCCTTCCAGGCCGTGCTGGAGGCGATCGAGGCCTCCGAATGCCAGGAGATGTGGTGCCTGGGCGACCTCGTCGGCTACGGCGCCGAGCCCGACGCGTGCGTCGACCTGGCACGCACCTACGCCTCGATCTGCCTGGCCGGCAACCACGACCTCGGCGTCCGCGGCGATCTCGCCCTGGGCGAGTTCTCGCGCGGCGCCGCGCTGGCGGCGCAGTGGACCCGGGCCACGATCACAGAGGACACTCGGCACTACTTGCGGTCGCTGGAGCCGATGAACGTCGAGGAGAAGGTGGGCCTGTTTCACGCGAGCCCCCGTGACCCGATCTGGGAGTACGTGCTCTCGCCCCTGCAGGCCGAGCTCTGCCTCGACGCGCAGACCCACCGCGTGTGCTTCATCGGCCACTCCCACGTGGCGCTGTCGTTCACACGGCTGCCGGGACAGGCGGCCACCGGGACCACGCGCCACCAGGACGAGGAGGTCGACCTCCAGGAGGGCGAGTGGCTGATCAACCCCGGCAGCGTCGGCCAGCCTCGTGACGGCGACCCCCGGGCCGCGTGGCTCGAGCTCGACATGGACGGCTGGACGGCGGTCTGGCGCCGGACCGAGTACGACATCCAGGGAGCCGGGGACGCGATCAGGGCGGCGCGGCTGCCCGATTCCCTCGCAGAACGCCTGATCTACGGGCAATAAGAGCCCTCTCAGGGGACTAACCCGATGCCAACGGGGCGAGCCTCTAAAGTCAGGCGGCGGATGCGTTACGCGTCTCGCGCAGTCCTTGCCGGCGCACTTGGATTCGCCGCCGCGTTTGTCGTCGCCTGCGGCGGCAGCTCCGGCCTGCTCTCAAGTAATGACGCGTCCTCGCTCAACAACCAGCTGGACTCCGTGTCGTCGGCGCTCGCAAGCAAGAACTGCGGGGACGTCTCCAGCGCCACCAGCCGGCTCGCCGACGACGTCGTGAACCTGCCCTCGTCGATCAACTCCACGCTGCGCGACAACCTCACCCAGGGCGTCTCCACGATCGCCCAGCTCGCCCGCCGGCAGTGCGCGAACGTGCCCTCCACGCCGACCGTTCAGACGAACACCACGCCGACCGACACGACCACGACGCAGACCCACACCACGACCACGCCGACGACGCAGACCCACACGACCACCACTCCGACGTCGCCGACCAACACGACGACCACCCCTGCAACCACGCCCACTACCCCGGGTACTACATCCACGGGGACGGGAGGCGCAGGCGTCGGTCAGGGCAACGGCACCTCGAGCGGAGGCTCGGGCACAGGCGGCAACGGGAACTCACAGTGAACTACGCGCAGACAATCGCCGGGCGCTACCGGATCGAGGGCCGCCTCGGTGTCGGAGGGATGTCGACGGTCTACCTGGCGTTCGACGATCGGCTCGAGCGCAACGTCGCGATCAAGCTGCTGGCCGAGCATCTCGCCGACGACGCTACGTTCGTGTCGCGCTTCCGGCGCGAGGCGCTGTCGGCCGCGCGCCTGGTGCACCCCAACATCGTCCAGGTGTTCGACTTCGGCTTCGACGAGCGCCAGCATCAGCACTTCATCGTGATGGAGCACGTGGCCGGCCAGTCGTGCGCCGAGCTGCTGCGCGACCAAGGCCATCTCGACGTCCCGCACGCCGTCGACTACCTCTCGCAGTCGTGCAAGGGCCTGGAGTACGCGCATCGCAACGGCGTCATCCACCGCGACGTCAAGCCCGGCAACCTGCTCGTCTCCGACAGCGGGGGCGTCAAGCTCGCCGACTTCGGCATCGCCAGGGCGACGGATCAGTCGAGCATCACGCAGGTCGGATCGGTGCTCGGGACCGCCGCGTATCTGGCTCCCGAGCAGGCCCGCGGCGAGGAGGCCGGTCCCCGCTCCGACATCTACTCGCTCGGCGTGGTCGCCTACCAACTGTTGTCCGGCCGGCTCCCCTACGAGGCGGCCTCGCTGTCCGAGCTCACGCTCAAGCAACAGCGTGAGGCGCCCGAGCGACTTGACGTCGTCAATCGGGAGGTCCCTCGCGAGCTCGCACAGGCCGTCGCGATGGCGTTGTCGATCGACGCCGCCGGCCGCCCGCCCGACGCGATGGTGTTCGCCGAGGCGCTCCAGAACGGTGCCAAGGGCCGCGCGCCGCTGTCAGATACAGCGGCGACTGCCCACCTGGGGACCAGGGCGGCCACCGAGGTGCTCACGGATCGCTCCCCGCCGACGGCTGCCACGCGCGTAGCGGCTGCCCCGGCAGCCGCGCCCCGCACCCGCCAGCCGCCGCCCCGCCGCCGGATCGATCCGCAGCGAGCCGCCCCGCCCCCGGCGCCGGCCTATCGGCCCGCGCCCGCGGCGCCCGCCGCCAGACGTGAACGCAGCAGCGGCCGGGCGTTTCGCCGCTTCATGATCTTCCTGCTGGTGGCGCTGCTGTTCACGGCCGCCGTCGTTGTCGCGGTCGCGATCGCGACGAGCACATCGAACAGCGTCGTGCACGCGCGCACGGTCGTCGGGAAGGACGCCCAAGACGCGATCAACCAGGTCAAGAGCCTGGTCAATCAGTACACGAAGTAGGTTCCGGGCCGCCGCAGCGGCCCGGATGCCAGTCAGCTAGGCAGCTGCGTCGGTGGACTCGGCAGCCTCGATCGCCGGCTCGGCGCCGCCGACCGCGATCTCGACCCTGCGCGGCTTGCGCTGCTCGGGCTTGGGGACCTTAACCTCGAGCACGCCACGGTCGAAGCTGGCGTTGATGCTGTCGGCGTCGACGCCCTCGGGCAGCTTCAGCGTCCGCGAGAAGCTGCCGTAGGCGCGCTCCACGCGGTAATAGCCCTCCTTGGCCTCCTTGTGGGCGCTCTTGCGCTCACCGGAGATCGTCAGGACGTTGTCGTCGAGCTCGATCTTCACGTCGCCCTCCGACACGCCGGGAAGGTCGGCACGCAGGACGTAGTTGTCCTCGGTCTCGACCAGGTCCATCGCCGGCGACCAACGACGCATGACTGCGCCGGTCGACGGCTCAAACAACGTGTTGAACAGCCGGTTCATGTCGCGCAGCTCGCGAGCCGGCTCCCATCGAATCAATGCCATCTCACCCTCCGTTAACGGGTTAGAAATCGAAATGCAAGACGATTATGAAATCTAAGTCGCCTCATGTCAAGTCTTGTTATATGAAGAAACGTAGTTTTGGGCAGCCTGCGATCAAGCGGGCGGCCAGCGTATGCAGCGGTGAGTGCGACCGACGTCTCAGTCGGCGATCAGCGAGCGGCCCGTCATCGCCTCGGGCTGCGCGATGCCGAGCATCTGGAGAATCGTCGGCGCGACGTCGGCGAGCGTGCCGCCGCCGCGCGGCGCCAGCCCAGGGACGGTCACGATCACCGGGACCGGGTTGAGCGAGTGGGCGGTGTTGGGGCTGCCGTCGTCCTCGAGCATGTGGTCGGCGTTGCCGTGGTCGGCGGTGATCAGGCAGGCGCCGCCAGACTCATGGACCG
>DASYFZ010000075.1:0-14942 GCA_036000295.1 Solirubrobacteraceae bacterium | reverse complement strand
AGGACTGCCCGCCGCGAGAGGCTGCCGAACGGCGTCACCGCGCCCGCGTCGATCCCGTCGGTGATCGTCACGCCCTTGAATCCGAGGCGACCGCGCAGCTCGCCTCCGATCACCTTCGGCGACAGCCCGGCGGGCCGGCTCGGGTCGAGCGCAGGGTAGGTCGCCCAGGAGGCCATGACCAGCTTGACGCCGGCAGCGATCGCGCTCTTGAAAGGCACCTCGTCGATCGCGCGCAGGGTGGCAAGCGAAAGGTTCAGCTTCGTCGGCCGCAGGTCGGTGTTCTGGCTGCGAGCGGCCGCGCCGAGGCCGGGAAAGTGCTTGGCGGTGGCGGCGACGGCCTTGCGCTGCTGGGCGCCGATGAACGCCGCGCCGAGTCGGGCGACAGTCGCCGGGTTGCTCGAATACGAGCGCTGAAATTCGTCGATGAAGTTCCCCGCCCGTCGGTACACGTCGAGGACAGGAGCGAGGTTGACGTTGACGCCGGCCGAGCTGAGGTTCGCGCCGGCGCCCGCGCCCGCCGCTGCGGCCAGCGAGGCGCCGTTTGCGCTCTCCCCGATCTGCTTCTCCGACAGCGCCGGCGGACCCGGGAGGCGGCGGACCTCGCCACCTTCCTGGTCGACGAGCATCAGCAGCCGCGTGTGCAACGGGCTGGCCAGGCTGGCTCGCTGGAGCTGGGCGATGACGCCGCGCAGCTGCGGCACGCTCGAGACGTTCGGGCCAAAGAAGATCACGCCACCCGCCTCGCCTGCGCGGATCGCGGACAGCAGCGACGCCGACGGCTTGAGGCCGGCATACGCGTAGATGATTCGCTGCCCGGCGAGCTGCTGGGCCGATAGCTGCGTAACGATCGGAGCGTGTTTCGTGCGACGAGCCGGGCGCTTTACCGACACCGCGGTCCCGCCGGTGGTGGTGGTGTCGACCGCGGTGGTACGCGCGACGGCAGGCACCGAAACGGTATGACCGGTAGACGAGCTCGCTGAGCCGCCGCCGCAAGCGGTCGCGACAGCGGTCACCAGACCCACCGACACCAGACGCAGCCCCTTCATGCCCACCGATCCTAGTCACGGTCCAGGTCATCGGCTCCCAGTAGGATCGCCCGGCACATGGATCTGGGCATCGAAGGCAAGGTCGCGCTCGTCACCGGCGCGTCCAAGGGGTTGGGCCTCGGGGTCGCGACGGCGCTTGCGAACGAGGGCGCAAGGGTGGCGGTCGCATCTCGTTCGGACGAACGAATTCGCACCGCTGCGGAGCAGATCGGAGCCCGCCCGTTCGTGCACGACACCGCCGACGCCGACTCCGCTCGCACGCTGGTCGCCCGCGTGGAGGACGAGCTCGGGCCGATCGACATCCTCATTACCAACAGCGGCGGCCCTCCGGCTTCGCCCGACGCGCTCTCGTTCAGTCATGAGCAGTGGCGCAGCGCCTACGAGCTGTTGCTGCTCGGCGCGCTCGCGCTGGTCGAGGCAGTGCTGCCGGGAATGCGCGACCGCGGATGGGGCCGCGTGCTGTCGCTGTCGTCGAGCGTGGTACGCGAACCGAGCCCCGTGCTGGTGCTGTCGGCCGCCCATCGGGCCGGGCTGCTGGCGGCGCTGAAGACGATCGCGCGGCAGGTGGCCTCCGACGGCGTGACGATCAACACACTGCTACCCGGGCTGATCGCGACCGACCGCGTCAAGGAACTCGGCGCAGACAGCCCGGACCGGGTCGCCACGCTTCCCGCAGGTCGCCTCGGGACGGTCGAGGAGTTCGCCGCGGCGGCGGCATTTCTGTGCTCCCAGCCGGCCGCGTACATCACCGCCACGACGCTGCTCGTCGACGGTGGCGCCGTTCGGGCGGTCTGAGGCGTCCTAGTATCGTCGGGGCGTATGAGTGAACTCCGCTCCACTCCCCAGCGCGCCACGGCGACGATCAAGCGCACGCTGGCCGGCGCTCCGGCGCAGGTCGCAGAAGGCTTTGCGTCCGCCGTGCGCAACGCACCCAAGGAGCGCCTGGATCAGGTGATGCGCTCACCTGCACGGCGGGTGTTGCTGGAAACGATCTTCTGGCAGATGCCGCGCCACGTCGATCAGCGTGCCGCCAGGACCATGAACTGCACGATCCGCTGGCGGATCACCGGGAAGGGCGACGGCGACGCCGACGTCTACGACCTCGAGTTCATCGATGGCCGCTGCCGGGTGATCCGCGGTCCCGGCGTGGCACCGCCGAAGCTGACGATCACCGTCGACGGAGCCGAGTTCCTGCGCCTGGCAACCGGGAACTCCGATCCGGTCAAGGCGTACTTCACCGGCCGGGTGGCACTCGCCGGCGATGTGATGGTCGCCGCGAAGGCATCCGGGCTGTTCCGCATCCCGGGCGTCGCCCGTCGTGCGGCAACGCCGCAGCCCGAGGCCAGCGGCTAACCGCTCGGGCGCGGCCTGACCGCGACGGTCACACGCGACACCGCGCAGAGGCGGCCCTGGTCGTCGGTGCAGTCGACGTCCCAGATCCAGGTGGTCCGACCGGCGTGGATTCGGCGCGCGCGTCCGTGGATCGTGCCCTCGGTGATCGGCCGCATGAAGTTGGTGGCGTTGGACAGGCCCATCGCCGCGTTGCCCTGCGGCCACACGCCGACCACGGTCCCCTCGGTGGCGAGCATCTCGGCGAGTGCCGCATAGGTGCCGCCATGCACGAGGCCGAACCGCTGTCGCACGGCGTCTGTGACCGGAGCTTCGCCGAGGACCTCGGCCTCTCCCAGCTCGGTCACCGAGAACCCCAGAATGCCGTCCATCGATCGCGGCCCCGGGACGGGGTACTCGTCGAGCACGTCGGGCATCCCGAGCGTGTCGCGGTGCTCTTCGGCGGTCACGGGTCGGGCACGACGTCGTGAGCGGCCGGGCTGCCGCCGTTCTCGGGTGAGATCTCGGCCAGGCGCTGGTGCAGGCGATCGCGCAACTCGTCGGGATCCATCTCCCGGTGCTCACGGCGCTTGCGGGCCACCACGGCGCCCGTGGCCGCAACCCCGGCGACCCCCGCCAGCCCCAGCAGTTTCCAGCGCATCCGCATCGGTTGCGAAGGTTATTGCTGTGAGCAGCGGCTCGACGATCACGCTGAAGGACGCGGTGCACTCCGCGGCGACCGGCGACATCTGGCTGTTTCGCGGTAAGTCGTTCGCCGACCTCACGATCCGAGCCGCAACCAACAGCCCCGTCAACCACGTCGGCATGGCTGTCGCGATCGACGACCTGCCGCCCCTGCTGTGGCACGCGGAGCTGGGTCGCTCGCTGCCCGACGTGTGGACGGGTGACCGTCACCGCGGCGTGCAGCTTCACGTCCTGGCCGACGCGGTGACGACATGGCGGGAGCGCTACGGCCAGAGAGCCTGGGTGCGCCAGCTCCACGGGGAGATCGATCGTGCCCAGGAGGATCGCCTGATGGCGACCATCGAGCGGTTTGACGGGCGTCCGTTTCCGACCGCGGTGGGGCTGGTGCGTCGCCGGGTGACCGGGCGCTGGCGTCGTCGCTCAGCATCGCTGGAGACGATCTTCTGCGCCGAGCTCGTCGCAACCACCTACCAGCACATGGGTCTGCTCGCCGCCACGAGGGCGGCGAGCGCGTATGACCCGGGGCAGTTCTGGAGCGGCGATCACATCGCCCTCGTTCCGCCCTATGAGCTCGGCGCGGAGATCGCCGTGTCAGTGGGCGAGGACACCACCTGGAAGCCGACGCGGGGCTAAGCGCCGGTGACGGCCGCGCTCGTGGTCGACAGCGACCGCGCGCGATTCTTGGCCGCTCGCACGGCTTCGCTCAAGGTGTCGATGTCGTAGACGCCGTAGTGACGGCGGCCGTTGATGAAGAACGTCGGAGTCCCCGTGACTCCACTCTCGTCGGCCGACGCCACGTCCTCTGACACGCGCGGCGCGTACTTGCGCTCGCGCAGCTCCTGCACGAACCGCTCGACGTCGAGTCCGAGCTCCCGTGCATGGCGCGGGAGGTCCTTTGGCGCGAGCTCGTCCTGGTGGCTGAGCAGCACGTCGTACATCTCCCAGAACTTGCCCTGGGCGGCAGCGGCCTCGGATGCTTCGGCGGCCATCTGGGCGCGCGGATGCACATCATTGAGCGGCAGGTGGCGCCAGACGTAGCGGACGTCGTCGCCGTGCTCCGACAGCAACTCCCGGATCACGCCTTCAGCCTGACCGCAGTATGGGCACTGGAAGTCGCCGTACTCGAGCAGCGTCACCGGAGCGTCGTCGGGTCCCCGGATGTGGTCTCGCTCGGGATCGGGGTCCTCGGTCAGGTCGAGGATGTCCTCGGCGGTGCCGCCAATCTGGCGGGCGCGCACAGATTGAGGCAGCCGTCGGATGATCGCGAACACGACCCAGCCGACCGCCGGTGCCACCAGCACGGTGGCGAGGGCTCCGAGCCTCGCTTCGTCATACCGCTGGCCTGTAAACGCGATGCTCGAGATCAGCAGCGACACCGTGAAGCCGATCCCGGCACAGGTACCGACGCCGACCAGCAGCGGATTGCTCAGCGGCGAGCGCGGCCCGTGCAGCCACGGGCGCGAAGCCAGCCATGATCCGACGAACACGCCGATCGGCTTGCCGACCACGTAACCCAAGAGGATCCCGAGCGTGATCGGTGACGTGGCCGCGGCGGACAGCAGGTGCCCGGTCAGATGGATGCCCGCGTTGGCCAGCGCAAAGAGCGGGACGATCACGTAGCTCGTCCAGGGGTGCAGGTCGTACTGAATGCGCTCGTTGGCTGAGATCGCCGACACCAGGCTCTGCTGTGCCGAACGGGCAAGCTCGGGAGTCGGCTGCTCGCGGAAGGAGCGCGTCAGCGCCGTGGCCCTCTCGAGGTCCTCGCGCGATGGTGGGTAAGCGCTCGTCGCCAGCCCGATCGCGAGCCCGGAGATCACGGGGTCGATGCCGGACTTGAACATCGCCACCCACAGGGCGACCCCAAGCACGATCGAAAGCGGACCGCGACCGATCGGGACGTACCGAAGCGCCAGCAGCATCCCGAAGAAGACCACGGCGATCGCGAGCGCCGTGAACGAGATGTGCCCGGCATAGACGGTTGCGATCACCACCAGCGCCGCGAGGTCGTCGACGACGGCCAGGGTCAGCAGGAACACGCGCGCTCGGGTCGCCGCGCGCGGCGTCAGCAGCGCGATCGCTCCGAGCGCGAACGCGGTGTCGGTCGACATTGCCGCGCCCCAGCCATGAGCGCCGGAGCCGCCTCCGTTGAACGCCAGGTAGATCAGGATCGGGACCGTGAAGCCACCGATCGCGGCGAACACCGGGACCGCGATCCGGCTGCGCTCGCGCAGCTCGCCCAGGTCGAGTTCGCGCTTGGCCTCGAGCCCTACCACCAGGAAGAACAACGTCATCAGGCCCTCGTTGACCCAGTGGCGCAGGTCTGTCGCGAGGCCATGGCTGCCGATGCGAATCGAGAGCTCGGTCGTCCAGAACGACTCGTAGGAATGACCGGGCATGTTCGCCCACAGCAGCGCGGCGATTGCTGCGGCGAGCATCACCACCGCACCGCCGGTCTCTGTGCTCAGGAAGCTGCGAACGGGCGCCGCAAGGTTGCGCGCCCAAGCGGTGCGGCCGCCGAAGGAGATGACGTGCGAACCGGAGCTCATCCGGAACCGATTATGCGGGGTGCGAGCGAGAGATAAAGGGAATACGAGAGCTGACCGGACCTGATACTCGAGACGCTTCGACGTGGGTCGAAGTGTTTTGGCCCTAATGTCGAGGACATGACCAGAAAGCGGGATTCACTACTGACGGTCATCGCGATGAGCCTCGGGTTCGGCGTCGTCCAACTCGACGTCAGCGTCGTCAATGTGGCGATCAGGCCAATCGGCGACGCGCTCGGCGGCGGCGTCGCCGCACTGCAATGGATCGTCAGCGCCTACACGATCATGTTCGCGGCATTCATCCTGTCGGCCGGCGCGTTCGGAGACCGGGTCGGAGCACGGCGGGTGTTCGTCGGCGGGTTCGCGGTGTTCACGGCTGCGTCTGCGCTGTGCGGCCTGGCTCCGTCGCTCGGCGTCCTGATCGGGGCGCGGGCTCTGCAGGGATTGGGAGCGGCGCTGCTCGTGCCGTGCTCGTTGATCCTGCTCAATCACACCTTCCAGGAGCCGGGCGAGCGCGCGCGGGCAGTTGGAATGTGGGCGGCGGGTGCGTCGATCGGCCTGTCCGGCGGCCCGGTCGTGGGGGGCGCGCTCATCGCGACGCTGGGATGGCGCGCGATCTTCTTCATCAACGTCCCGATCGGATTGATCGCGATCTGGCTGACGCTCCGCTACGCAACCGAGACGCCGCGCGCTCGTGAGCGCAGCGTCGACCTGCCCGGCCAGCTGGCCGCTGTGGTCACGCTCGCCTCGCTCGCGGGGGCGACGATCGAGGGCGGGGCAGTGGGCTGGACGCAACCTGGGATCCTCGCCGGCTACGCGATCTCGGTTGTGTCGTTGCTGGTGTTCTTGAGGATCGAGTCGCGGCGCCGGAGCCCACTGCTGCCGCTGGTGCTGTTCCGGCGGCCGACGTTCAGTGCCTCGTCGGCGATGGGCCTGGTGTTGAACATCGCGGTCTACGGCTTCATCTTCGTCCTCAGCCTGTTCTTCCAGCGCGAGCAAGGTCGCTCGCCGTTGCAGACCGGCTTGGCGTTCGCGCCGATGACGGGAATCGTGCTCGCCACAAACCTCGGGGCGGGCCGGGTGGCACAGCGGTTCGGAATCCGGCGGACGATCGCGGTGGTCGGCGTGCTCGCGGCGTTCGCGTTCGCCGGCCTGCTCGAGATCGGCCGCTCCACGCCGTACGTCGCGATGGTCGCCCAGCTGATCGTGATCGGCGCCAGCGTCGGGCTGATCGTGCCGCTGATGACGAACGAGGTCCTCGGCAGCGTCGACCGCTCCTATTCGGGGGTCGCCTCGGGCACGTTGAACACCGCGCGGCAGACCGGGAGCCTGATCGGGGTTGCGCTGTTCGGCTCGCTGATCGGCGCGGCCGGCTCGAGCTTCACCGGTGGCTTGCACGCGACACTGCTTATCTGCGCCGCGCTGCTGCTCGGCACGGCAGCGCTGGCGGCCCGGCTGCCGCGCGCCGAAAATCGTTGCGGGTAGCCCGGCGACCGCGGATACCATGGCCGCGGGTAACACGACCGAGGGGTGGTAACAGTGGGTGAAGTGGCCGGTAGGCGCATGACGGTCGAGATCGACGGGGACTTCGTCGTCTTTCTCATCGGCGCTGGTTTCAACAACAAGCTGCAGTTCGCACGCAGCTTGGTCGACCTTGGCGGCCGGCGCGGGATGAAGTACATGCTCGACTATCTCGTTGAGCGGCCTGAGAAAGGATTGCTGGCGTACGAGATGGGGCTGCCGACGATCGTGCAGTACTGGCGATCGTTCGAGCATCTGGAGGCGTTTGCCAAGGACAAGGACGACCCGCACCTCGACGTGTGGCGCAAGTACTGGCGTCGCGTTGGCAAGAGCAGCCGCACTGGGATCTGGCACGAGACCTATCTGGTTCAGGCGGGGCAGTACGAGGCCGTCTACGGGAACATGCCTGCGCACGGGCTGGGCAAGGCGGGGACGCTCCTGCCAGTATCGGAGGCCTCGAGCGCGCGCAGCCGGATCGCTGCGGTCAGCGCCTGATCCACGGCGGTTTCATCTCGGCGCGTCGGGGACCTCGCGTTCGATCCACCGCATGATCAGGTCGGTCACGTAGCGCCGCTCGTCGAGCGTGAGCTCATGACCGCGCGGGATCTGGTGGTTGCGCTCCAGGCACCCGCGACAACACGTCGCGGTGGCGTGCTGTGCGACGAAGACGGGGTGATTGCGGTAGGGCGTCTGCTTGCCGTCGCGGCGAGGGTTCGCCGGGGCGACGCGCGTGGCGATCAGATCGTCGGCATGGCCACGGATCGCTCTTAGCCCGCGGAGCTCCACCAGCGCCCGCTCGCGGCCCTGCAGATGGAAGCCGGCACGGAAGGGCTGCCGTGCAAGGGCGTCCAGCCGTTCGTCGATCGCTTCTGGGGGCCGGGCGGGTCCGGGCATGGTTCACGCGCCGTGCTGGATCGACCGTGCCACCCTGCGGTGCTCGCGCATCGTCTCCATCCCGTCTGCCCCGGGCTGGCGGCCAAAGCCGCAGTACATCGCGACGCCGAAGTCATTGATGTACCTGAAGGCCGTCCGGTGCCTGCGCTCGAGCCCCGAGACGCCGTCGATCGGCAGCACGATCCCCAGGAACACCCGCGCCGTCCCAGGCTCGAGGTCGACTAGCGGCCGGAAGAAGCTTCGTTCCTCGCTGCGCAGATAGCGGGGCCCGGCGAGGTGCAGCCAGTCGACGGTCCGTCCGGAGTTGGCGACGGCGAAGTTGGCCATGCGCACGAGGACGCCGTAATCGCGAGCCTCGTACATCGGCCATTCGGGGAAGGTGCCGTAACAGAGGTGATAACCGACCAGCACCTCCTCGGGGATCAGCCGCGTGAGCCGGGTTACCGGACCGGCAAACCGCTCCCACGCGCCCTCCGACGTCCATGCGAGTACGCCCTCGATGTCCTGCGTCTCATAGGCGCAGTCCCACTGGATTGCCAGGTCCTCGGCGGGGATCTCGGCGAGCATCCGCTCGAGCTCGCGGGCGACGAGCTTCTCGAACCCACGCTCTGCCTTTGGATAGTCGCCTGCGAAGTCCGCCTTGAAGGCGTTGAGCGCGCTCGCCGGAAACGGGAGGCCGACCCGGAAGCGGAGCCCGGTTGGGATCACTCGTTCCTCGCGAAGTGCTCGGAAGGTTCGATAGGAGGTGATTGCGTCGTCGATGCGAGGCCAGCTCTCGAAGTTCAGTTCGCTGACGCCGTCGCGGATCCCGAACACCGGCGTCTCGTAGGCGTGCCGCGGGCGTCCGGTCGGCGACTCGGTCTCCGACACGACGATGACCTCGGCATTCGGTCGCGCGAGCGTCTCGCGCTCATAGCCGACCCACGCCGCCCGCGGGCCGGTCTCGCCGTCGGGCAGCGCGAACACCATGTCGCCGAACAGCTCGGCGCCCGCCCGAAACGCCGTCTCGGTCGAGTCGACCGGAAGGCTCCCAACCAGCAACAGCTCGCTCGTGACCCGCGAAGTCATCTGCCCTCCTTGTCGCCGGGGACCTGAGTACTGAGTACGAGCGTCCCAGACTACGCCGCCTAGAATGGAGGACAGCCTGCCCCCATGGTCTAGCGGTTAGGACGCCTGCCTTTCACGCAGGAGAACGCCGGTTCGAATCCGGCTGGGGGTATTCCCGGATGGCCCGTGAGCGGCCCGCCACGACTCTCGCCACGGCGGCGCGGTCGTGGCTAGTGCTTCAGGAGGTCGACTCGCAAGACCCTCTGCCGCTTAGGGGCCCAACGCCACTTGCGCAGGGACCCTCGAGTACCAGGAGGGATGTAGGACGCAGGCCCTGTCCGCACGCGTACGTTCGCGAACGGACAAGCCAGCGTCCCGGGAGGGTGGTGACGGGGTTCTTGGGAGACCAACCAACCCTAAGGAGGCAACATGCTTCTCATCCTGGCGGCGATCCTGCTGATCATTGCCATCGCCGGCGGCGTGGTCGTTCATCCATTGCTGTTCGTGCTCGCCATCGTGGCGGTCGTCGTGTTCTTCGCAGATCGTCGGAGGGGAGTCCTCCGCTGATCACCGCCGCGGCGCTCGGCTCGTCTGTCCGAGCCTGAGCGCTGCGGCGCAACACCCGCCTAGCTCATCGTGGCCGCGAGGCGATGATGGCGCAGCTCCTCTGGCGGACACCCGTGCAGGATCCATGTTCGGTCGCCGCGGCGACTGATGTCGCCTCGCTGCTTGAGCACACCCAGGGCACTTGTCACCGCGGGACGATGGGCGCCGATGAGATCCGCAAGCCGCTGGTGCGAGAGCGGGAGCGGCAGGGCGATGCCATCGGGCAGCACTCGGCCCCAGCGCTCAGCCAGATGCCAAAGCGTCAAGAGCAGGCGGTCATCGACCCGCTGATGGTGAGCGATCGCGAGCGTCACGGCAAGCGCGTGGGCGCGTCGAGTTCCACGGTTGAAGAGCTCCAGCCCGAGCTGCGGCCAGGGAGCCAGCCGCACTACAAGGCGATGATCAAGCACCGCCAACCGCGCGGGCTCCAGAACGACCCAGCCAACCTCCGCGTGGACGTGAGATCCCTCCTCGTCCCAGCTCCACGGGCGAATCACATCGCCCGGTCCGATTAGTTCCACGCACCGCCGCCCCAAGACCTCCACCTCACGACTGACCAGTCCATCGAAAACCAGGAAGCCGCGATGGTGACTGTCCGGCTCCTCGGAGGCGGCCACATCCCAGTCGCCGGCAGACAGGCGCCGTACTGCCGTCCGAGTCTCGCGCTCGGCTCGGTCACACTCCTGTGCAGGCAGGAGGTCCCGCAGCTCGGGATCGGCGTCGACGATGCTGATGGACGTGGTGCCGACGTTCACTTGGGCCGTTCGATCTCGCAGGAATCGATATCGAGACCCTGTCGCGCAAAGCAGCTCACGCGAGGGCAGCTTAGTCTCAACGCGTCCGCCGGCAGACGCAGCGGCCCGCGGATTGTGCGACATACGTCCGCATGCGTACGTTCGCGCGAGTACGAAGTTGCTCGCACCCTGGCCCACTCGAACGTAGCTTCCTCGACCATCCGCGAGTCACGAGCGGCTCGACATCACTGAGGAGCGGTCATGATCATTTTGGGCATCCTGCTGTTGCTTGTCGGCTTCATCGCAAAGATCCCGATCTTGTGGACGATCGGCATCGTCCTGGTGGTGATCGGTCTCGTTCTGGTGATGCTCGGTTCAGCCGGTCGTGCCGTCGGGGGACGACGCCATTACTACTGAGGTTGGCCGGACGTCATCCGAGCTCACCAAATGCCGCGGTCCGGCCGCGCGCTGCCCACGCTGCAAACTCGTCATCGCGCCCCGCCTCCCCGCTCTCTGCCCCCGGCACTGTCCGCGATGCGTGGCGCACAGCCGGATGTTGGTCGAGTTGGAGATGCTTCCGCCGCAATGCCCGGGCAGCGAGCCGCCCCTTTCGGCGGCCTAGTTCGCTCCGTACGCCTGCCGGACGCGTTGGTCATCGCTCTGCCGGCGGTGGCCAAAGATCGGCGGGTGCGCGCTCGATGAACAAATGGATGCCCGGGTTCGCGGGCGGCGTGAACCCGTGGCGGCCATACAGACTGTGCGCATCGGCGGTCGCAAGTGCCCAGCGGCGGAGTCCCTGGAGCTCGGGGTGGGCGAGGACACAGGCGACTAGGAACTTGCCCAGGCCACGACCGCGGTGGGCCTTCTCGACATAGACGTCACCGAGATACGCGTACGTGGCGCGATCCGTCACGACCCGTGCAAACCCGGCCTGCTCACCCAAGGTTGCGTACAGGCCAAACGGCAGCGAGTTGGCGATCGATCGCTCGAGTACGTCGCGCGGGATGCCCGTCGACCAGTACGCGGTCGAGAGAAACTGATGGATGCGGTCGATGTCGAGGCGAACCGGATCGGTCGACACGACATATCCGTCAGGGCCGGACCACTCGCAGAGACCATCCATCCCCGGATTCTTCCAAAGGCCGTCCGGCGCGCCGTTCAGTGCTGCAGGTTGCGGCGCACCTGCTCCAGCACCCGGATCACCGTCTTCTGGTCCTCGCGGTTTACCCCGGAGAGAAGGCGGCGCTGAAACTGCCGACGCGCCTCGTGAAGCTCGACCGCCGCCTGCTTGCCGCTCTCTGTGAGCGAAACGAGCGTGAATCGGTTGTCGGTGGGGTCGAGCCTGCGGTTGACCGCCGCCTCGGATTCGAGCTGCTTGACGAGACGGGTGACCGTCGCTCCGTCGACCCCGAGCCGCCGCTTCAACGCGTCGTGGCTGACCTCGCCGTGCTCGAGGAGCAGCGGCAGCAGCTGACGGCGGCGCTCGCTCGTACCCGTGGTCAGGCTGAATGCCCGCCGGGCTTCAGAGCCAGCGTTGGCCAGTTCCTGGAACAGCGTGTCTTGAAGAGATGTCATCCGCAACGATTCTAGCCCGCAATCATTGCGCCTCTCAAGAGTTGAGCCGCTCACACATTATTAGACGGATCTTCGAGACGTCTGCTGAGATGTTCTGGCACCCATATGACACGCGATCCCCGAGAAATGACGCAGTTGTGGCGGCGAATCGCGCCAGCGGTCGACGTGTTCGCGCTGCTCGCCGCGGCTGCGCTCGCCACGCTTGCGGCGGGCTACGGACAGATCTTGGCGAGCGATGCCCGGCTTGCGGCGATCGATGTGGTGTTCGTCTTGCTCGTGATGCAGGTGCGCGGCCGCCGCATGAGCCAGTTGCAAGGGTCAGCGATCGACGATTGCATGGAGGCGGTCAAGGTGTGCTCGCTCGGCGTGCTGCTCGCATTGGCCACCGTTGCGATCCTCGGTGGCCAGCGTCCGGTCCCGATTGGACCAGACCTTTGGCTGCTGACGGCGATCGCGATGTGCGGCGCTCGTCTGACCATGCAACTCGCGCAGCGTCGTGCCCGGCGCCGCGGCGGGCTGATGGTCCCGACGCTGGTCGTGGGCGACGGCCTCGACGGCGGACATGACGTGGTGCGCAGGCTTCTGGACAGGCCCGAATTCGGGCTTCGCCCGGTCGGCTTCCTCGAGGCAGGCCCCACGCCCGGCGCGGCCGGCGGCACGATCGCCGTTCCGATCCTCGGCGGCCCCGATGACCTCGTTGACGTGTGCGCTGACACTGGTGCCGGCCACGTGATCCTCGCGTTCGCGTACGAGCGCGATCACCGCCTCGCCGAGCTTGTCGAGCTTTGTCACGAGCTTGGCGTCGGGGTTTCGGTCGTGCCGCACCTCTACGCGTCAGTCAGCGAGCGCGGCGAGCTCGACCACATCGGCGGCCTTCCCCTCTTCTCGCCCCGCCCCGTAGATCCGCAGGGTCGGCAGTTCAAGGTGAAGCACGCGATCGATCGCGTAGTCGCGTTGCTTGGGCTGGCTGTCCTGTCGCCGGTGCTGCTGGCGGTCGCGTTGGCGGTCCGCGTCACCTCACCGGGTCCAGTGATCTTCCGCCAGCGCCGGGTCGGGCGGGATGGCGCCGAGTTCGAGCTCCTGAAGTTCCGCACCATGCGCGTCGGCACCGACGCGACGTTCACGCCGGGAGCCGGCGTCGCCCCGGGTGGGATCGAGGGCACGGACCGCCGCACGGGCATCGGTCGCTGGTTGCGCGCCAGCTCGCTGGACGAGCTACCTCAGCTGGTGAACGTCCTCAAAGGCGAGATGAGCCTGATCGGTCCGCGGCCCGAGCGCCCGGAGTTCGCCGAGCAGTTCGCGCGCGAGATCCAGACCTACGACGAGCGCCATCGCGTGCGGGCCGGAATCACGGGATGGGCCCAGGCGAACGGGCTGCGCGGACAGACCTCGATTGCCGACCGCGTCGAGCTGGACAACCACTACATCAAGAACTGGTCACCGGGGCTCGAGCTCCGCACGGTGGCGCTCACCTTTGCGGAGATCGTGAAGCTCCGCGAAGCCCGGCCTCTCGCGGCGACGCAGCCAACCCCCGGACACGACGGAGCGCACCGACAGACGAACCAGCGACGGAGCCGGCGCTCCGTTCATCCCGCCCGCGCGCGTATGGCGCGGCTCCGGTCAAGGACTGCGGCACGGTGAGCGATCTGGTTTGCTCCCTTTGTGCTTGAGCAAGCGGCTGGCCTGACTTCACACGCTTTGGAGGCGATCGCCGAACTCGAGCGACGGGTGGTTGAGGCCGACGGCGGCCGCCTGAAGCTTGAGTGGGGAACGCTTCGCCGCCGCAGCGGCGATCGCGTTGAGGACGTGATGTGGTGGGAGGATGATCGGCTGCTTGGATTCCTCGGGCTCTATGGCTTTGGGTCGTCGCCCGAGCTGGCCGGAATGGTCTCGCCGGACGCTCGCGGGCACGGCATCGGCGGTGCCCTCTTGGACGCCGCTCTGCAGCTCTGTCGCGAGCGAGGCGATCGGCGGCCGCTGCTCATCGTCCCGCGGCCTTCATTGGCGGGCAAGCATCTAGCGGTGCGCCGGGGCGGGGTGCTCGATCACTCAGAGCATTCGCTCGTGCTATCCGGCGAGCCGACAAGGGGCTCGCGTGAGCCCGCGATCACGCTTCGCCAGGCCACTATGGCTGACCTTCCACTAGTTTCGCGCCTGCTCGAAGTCGGGTTTGGCGAGCCTCCACACGCTGGGCTGGCTGAACGCTTGAACTCGCCGCGCGAGCGGACCGCGATCGTCGAGCTGAGCGGCGCGGCCGTCGGGACGTTGCGTCTCAACATGGACGGAACCGAAGCCAGCATTTACGGATTTGTGATCGATCCCTCTTGGCAAGGCCGCGGGCTCGGGCGTGCCGCCCTCAGACAGGCCTGCGATCAGCTGCGGGCTGAGGGCGCCGACCGGATCCGCCTGGAAGTGGACGTCGAGAACGACCGCGCACTCACCCTTTACACGTCGATCGGATTCACGCCCATCATCACCGAGGACTACTTCGCGCTGCCATTGACGTGATCACGTCGACCCCGTTTAAGTTGAGAAACGCTTGAAGAAGATCGGATTCCTGTCCTTCGGCCATTGGAGTGCCAGCCCGCACTCGCAGACGCGCACGGGCGCGGACGCGCTGCTGCAGTCGATCGAGCTTGCAGTGGCGGCGGAGGAACTGGGTGCCGACGGCGCGTACTTCCGCGTGCACCACTTCGCCCGGCAGCTCGGCTCGCCGTTCCCACTGCTCGCAGCCGTCGGCGCGAGGACCTCGCGGATCGAGATCGGCACCGCCGTGATCGATATGCGCTACGAGAACCCGTTGTACTTCGCCGAGGACGCCGGCGCGGCTGATCTGATCGCCGGCGGCCGGCTGCAGCTGGGCATCAGCCGGGGGTCTCCCGAGCAGGTGATCGACGGTTGGCGGTACTTCGGTTACGCACCGGCCGACGGCGACAGCGACT
>DASYFZ010000005.1:0-11689 GCA_036000295.1 Solirubrobacteraceae bacterium | reverse complement strand
GATGTTCGTCGGGCCGCGCGACACGATCGACGGCAGCCCGCCGCGGATCGACCCGCGGCTGACCCAGCAGAAACTGATCGCGCAGGTCGGCGAGTGGAAGGTCTACCAGCAGACCGCGCCGCATCACACCGCCTGCGTCGGCCGGTAGGCGCCGAGGGTTAGAACGTCAAAAGACCCCATTGAAGGACGGGATGGGGGGGCTCGGCGTCGCGGAGGGGTGCATAACACGACAACCGCGACGATTCAGGCGAAGCGTGTTGTGCTAAGCACCGTATAGGGGGCTTAACACGACACGCATCGGCCGTCGACGATCGATTGTCGTGTTATGCACCCTCTGGCGGACCCGGCAGTCGCCTCCATCCCTCCCCTCAATGGGCAGTTGACATTTCGGCCCTCAGCCACCCAGGGAGGCATCCGAGCGCACAAGCAGAATGGTGTCCGGATGGTCGTCCTAGGAATCGATCCCGGCACCGCTTCCACGGGCTACGGTGTCGTACACTGCGCCGGCTCGCGCCTTCGCGCGATCGAGGACGGCGTGATCCAGACTTCGGCGGGCACTCCGCTCGAGCGCCGGCTGGCCGACATCCACGCCAGGGTGGGGGAGCTGCTCGATTCGTACAGCCCCGACGCGATGGCGATCGAGGAGCTCTACTTCGGCGCCAACGTGCGCACCGCCTTTGCCGTCGGCCAGGCCCGCGGCGTGGTGCTGCTGGCGGCCGGGCAACGCGGCATCCCGTCGCGCTCATACACCCCGCAACAGGTCAAGGGGGCGGTATGCGGCCACGGCCGCGCCGGCAAGGACCAGGTCGGGCGCATGGTCGCCCGGATGCTCGGCCTGTCCGCACCGCCGACGCCTGATCACGCCGCCGACGCGCTCGCGGTCGCGATCTGCGAGCTGAACCGCGCCCCGCTCGCCGCGGCAGTCGCCAGAGCCCCGCGACGGGTTCAGGGAGTGCCGGCGTGATCGCGCTGCTGTCCGGCAACGTTGCGGTCCGCCGCGGCGACCACGTCGTGATCGAATGCGGCGGCGTCGGCTATCGGGTCGCGGTCTCGGCGCAGACGTTGCGCAAGATCCCCGCCGTCGGCCATCAGACGCTCCTGCACACCCACATGGTCGTCCGCGACGACGCGCTGGCGCTCTACGGCTTCGCCACGGAGGAGGAGCGCTCGCTGTTCTTGATGCTGCTCGGCGTGCAGTCGGTCGGGCCGAAAGTGGCGCTCGCCGTGCTCTCGGGCGGACCGCCGCGCGACCTGCTGGCCGCCGTGGCGGGCGGGGACACGGCCCGCCTGCAGGCAGTGCCGGGGATCGGCAAGCGAACTGCAGAACGAATCGTCGTCGAGCTGCGCGAGAAGGTCGACGGCGCGCTGCCGGCCGCGGAGATCACGATCACCCGAACCGACGACCCGCGCTCGCTTGCCCGCGAGGGGCTGATCGGCCTCGGCTACAGCCCCGCTGAGGCCGACGAGCTGCTCGAGCGCACCGATGGCGACCGGGCCGAGGACCTGATCGCGGGCGCCCTGAGGATGGCGCGGCGATGAGCGCGATCTCGGGGTTCGCCGAACACGATCCCGGCGAGGCGCGGATCCACGATCCCGGCGAGGCGCGGATCCACGATCCGCAGGTGCAGGGCGACGACGAGTTCGACAGCTCGCTTCGCCCGCGCCGGCTCGAGGACTTCGTCGGGCAGGCGTCCGTCAAGGACCAGCTCGCGGTCTCGATCGCCGCGGCGTCCGCGCGCGAGGAGGCTTTGGACCACGTCCTGTTCGCCGGCCCGCCTGGGCTCGGCAAGACGTCGCTCGCCCAGATCGTCGCCGCCGAGCTGGGCGTCCAGTTCGTGCAGACCGCGGGCCCGGCGCTCGAGCGCAAGGCCGACATCGCGGCGCTGCTGACGGCGTTGGAGCCGCGCGCGGTGTTCTTCGTCGACGAGATCCACAGGCTCCCGCGAGCGCTCGAGGAGACGTTCTATCCGGCGATGGAAGACCGGGCGCTGCCGATCACGGTCGGGCAGGGGGCGGGGGCGCGCGTGATCACGCTCGACCTGCCGCCGTTCACGCTGATCGGCGCGACCACCCGCGCGGGCCTGCTGACGACGCCGCTGCGCGATCGATTCGGCATTCAGCACCGGCTCGAGCACTACGACAGAGAAGAATTGGCGAAGATTGTCCGGCGGTCTGCGCGGCTGCTGGAGGTGTCGATCGACGAGGGTGGCGCAGAGGCAATCGCCCAGCGCAGCCGTGGCACGCCACGGGTCGCCAACAGGCTGCTCAAGCGCGTTCGCGACTACGTCGAGGTCCGTGGCAACGGGGTGGTCACCGCCGACGAGGCGGCGTCCGCACTCGATCTCCTGCAGGTCGACCACGAGGGCCTGGATCGCCTGGATAGGGCGATCTTGCGGGCGATCTGCGAAAAATTCAGCGGCGGACCCGTGGGTCTCTCGACGTTGTCGATCGCCGTCGGCGAGGAGGCCAACACGATCGAGGACGTGTACGAGCCGTACCTGCTCCAGCGCGGATTGATCGAGCGAACGCCCCGCGGGAGAGTCGCCACAAAGCGCGCATTCGCCCACATCGGCGTGGAGCTGAATGGGCCATTAACGCTGCTTTAGCCGCCCCGGGGCCCCGGCCACGGGCGGCTATCCTCAGACGCCGATGCCACGCGAGCGCTACTTCATCTGTCCGCACTGCGGTTACCGGTCGATGGGAACCGATCGCAACGCCGGCTTCCGCCGCGAAGCACGGGGTTGTGAACGGTGCGGATTCGCGTACCTGTTCGAGCTGCTCGACGACTACTACCCGGCCCCCAACGCCGCGTTCTTCGCGTGCGACCGCGACGGCCGGATCGTCGACTGCGGCAAGGGCTCGTTCGAGCTGACCGGGTTGAAGACCGAGCAGGTGATCGGTCGTCCGGTCCGGGACGTGCTCGGTCTGCAGTTCGAGGATGGCTCCGACCACATCGGCACGGCACTGGAGTGGGAGGTTCGCGTCCAGGGCAAGCCGGTCGACGTCCACGCCGAGCACGATCTGCCCGCCAAGGCCGTCGCTGACATCTTCCCTGCCTACGACGACGAAGAGGGCGGGCTGCTGGTGGTTCTCACACCAGCAAATCACCACTAACGCTCCCCGCGGATTGCGCCACACCGGCGCCTACGGGCCACTAGCATCCAGACAAACCGATGACAGATAGACAGAGAAACGGGTTCATCCTGGTCGTCGTCGTCGGGCTGCTCCTGGCCTCGCTCGTCGTGATCGCCGGCATCCCCGGCGCCACGAAGGCGCACAAGACGCGTCTCGGGCTCGACCTCAAGGGCGGCGTCCAGCTGATCTATGAGGGTCAGCCGACTGCCCAGACGCCCAAGGTCACGCCGGATGCGCTGTCGCGCGCGGTCGACATCATGCGCCAGCGCGTCGACCAGCTCGGCGTCTCCGAGCCGGAGATCCAGACCACCGGTGGCAACGACATCACCGTCGGCCTACCGAGCGTGTCCAATACCGCGCGAGCCGAGAAGCTCGTCGGGACGACCGCCCGACTGGAGTTCTACGACTGGGAGGCGAACGCGATCACGCCCACGGGCAAGACCGTCGCCAGTCAGCTCCAGGTTCAAAACCCTCAGGCCGAGGCGATCAGCCAGGGATCCAACGGCGCGCCGCCCGGTAATCCCGACGCCGGCAGCCAGCACCTTTATGACGCGGTCAAGCTCGCGTCTAAGCAGGCGCCGGAGCCGGCAGCCGACAACGCGCGCGACGGGCCCGAGTACTTCATGTTCGGAGCGCCGGGCAGCGCGGCTTGTGCCGCCGCCGCCAAGGCCGACGGGCAGCCCGTCACGGTGGGCACGCGATGCCTGCTGTCGGGGCCCAACGACACCAAGCAGGACCTGCTCCAGGGACTGCCCCCGGGAGTCAGCGCATCGGACGGCGAGATCCTCGTCGTGCCGCGCGGCATCACGATCCTCCAAGCCGTCCCCAAGAACTTCACGCATCCGCTCAGCTTCAGCGACCCGGCCGCTCAGTTCTACGTCCTCAAGGACCACGTCGCGCTGTTCGGCAACGACATCACCAACCCGCAGCAGAGCACCGACCAGACGGGCAATCCCGACGTCTCATTCGGCTTCACCGGCCACGGCAAGAACGCGTTCCAGAAGGTCACCGGGGACATCGCCCACCGCGGCCAGCTCAACAGCCCGCTGGGCAACCCGCAGAACCAGCACTTCGCGGTCGCACTCGACACACAGCTGGTCACGGTCCCGCAGATCGACTTCAAGCAGTTCCCCGACGGGATCCCGGCCGATCAGGGCGCAGACATCACCGGCGGCTTCACGATCGGCTCGGCGCAGGACCTCGCCACGCAGCTGCGGCTCGGCGCGCTGCCGATCAAGCTCAAGCTGATCTCCGAATCACAGGTGTCGGCCACGCTCGGAAAGCAGGCTCTGCACCAGGGCCTGATCGCCGGCGCCGCGGGTCTGCTCGTCGTGATCCTGTTCCTGGTCCTCTACTACCGCGTGCTCGGCGTGATCGCGACCGCGGGGCTGCTCGTCTACGCGATCTACTTCTACGCGCTGATCAAGCTGATCCCGATCACGCTGACGCTGCCCGGGATCGCGGGTCTGATCCTCACGATCGGCGTCGCCGCCGACGCCAACATCGTGATCTTCGAACGCGTCAAGGAGGAGATCCGCGGCGGCCGCTCGATCCGACAGGGGATCGCGACCGGCTACCGCAAGGGCCTGACCGCGATCATCGACGCCAACGTGGTGACGATCCTCACCGCGTTCATCCTGTTCGTGCTGGCCACGTCAGAGGTCAAGGGATTCGCGTTCACGCTGGGGATCGGAACCTTCGTGTCCCTGTTCACGGCGGTGATGGCGACCCAGGCGATCCTCAGCACGATGGGCAACTCGCGGATGATCTCGCGCCCGTCCGCGCTCGGTGCCGGCGGCAAGAAGCGCGAGTGGCGCTTTGACTTCATGGGAGCCTCGCGATGGTTCTTCTCGCTGTCGGGCGTGATCCTGCTGATCGGTGCCCTGGCGATCGGCGGCAAGGGCCTGAACCTCGGCATCGACTTCACGTCGGGCACGCGGATCACCGCCAGCCTTGTCAAGCCGGCAAACGAGCAGCAGATCAGATCGGTGGTGTCCGGAGCCGGCGCTGTCGGGCCGCAGGTCCAGCGGATCTCCAATAAGGGCCTGGGGAACAACGTCTTCCAGGTCTCGTCCAAGCAGCTGCAGCCGGACAAGGTGGCGCAGGTGCGTTCGGCGCTTGACAGCAAGTTCGGGTTAAAGCAGGGCACCTTCGACGTGACGTCTGTCGGGCCGACGTTCGGTAAGACAGTCGCCAACAGCGCGATCGTGGCGATAATCGCGTCGCTGCTGCTGATCTCGGTGTATGTGGCGTTGCGGTTCGAGTGGAAGTTCGCGGTGCCCGTGCTGATCGCGCTGATGCATGACCTGTTGATCACGAGCGGCGTGTACGCGTTGACCGGCCGGGAGGTGACGACAGCGACAGTGGCCGCGCTGCTGACGATCTTGGGTTACTCCATGTACGACACGATCATCGTGTTCGACCGTGTGAGAGAGAACGTGCCACGCATGCCGCGAGCGGCGTTCTCGCAGATCGTCAACCGGTCCATGTCCGAGGTGCTGACCCGGTCGTTGGCCACCACGTCGTGCACGTTGATGCCGATCCTCGCCCTGCTGTTCTTCGGTGGCGCGACGCTGCGCGACTTTGCGTTCGCGCTGCTCGTCGGGGTCGCATCCGGTGCCTACTCTTCGATTTTCATCGCCTCGCCGGTGCTGACGCACTGGAAGGAGCGCGAGTCCTCGTACCGGGCCCGCCGGCGCCGGATCGAGGAGGACCTCGGCGAGGTTCCCGCATACGCCCCCACCGGGGCCGACGTGGAGCCCGGACGCAAGCGCGCGCGCCGGCCCGGGCGGATCACCGAGCCTCAGGCCGAGACCGTGTCGGCGGCCGAGTTCGAGCAGATGAAGCGCGACCTCGAAGTCGAGCCGCAGGCGCCGTCGCGCCAGACCTCGACGATCACCAAGCGCCGCGCCAAGGCACCCGAGGCACCGCAGCCGAGCTCCGAGCCCAAGCCCCAACCCCCGGCCGGCTCGAAGGCCGACGACGCACCGGCCGACAGCGGCAATGCCGACACTGGCGGCAACGGCGCTCCCGAGCGCGCACCCGACATCGCCGAGAACGAGGGTGTGGCCCCGGTGCAGCGGCCCAAGTCTTCGGGTAAGTCACGGCCCCGCAACCGCCGTCACGGCAGGAGGAGGTAGCGATGGGCGCGCTGGCATGGGTGATGATGGGCCTGGCGTTGTGGCACTTCACGGTGTGGCTGCCTGACCACTATTGGGGCGGCATCGTCGGCGCCTTCCTCGGCGCGCTGATCGGCGCCTTCCTGTTCGGCTTCTTGATCAATGGCTTCTCGGTCCCCGGTCGCCACGACACCGACCTGGGCACGGCGCTCGAGGCGATTCCCGGGGCGCTGATCGGGATGGGCCTCGTCTACCTCGTGGGTCTCCGGCGCGAGCGCGCCGGGCGGTCGGAGAACCTCGGGCTGACCTAGCTCCGAGCCCCGAGTCCGCCTCCGGGATCTGTCGGGGGCGGCACATACGCTGCTGCGGCGATGGCTCAAGCCGCTCTGTTGCCGATTCAGCCTGCCGGTAGCCCTGGTCCGGGCGCGGACCTGCGCGCGGTGCAGGACGCTCCCGGCGACCTGGCCACGCCGGTCCCACGCCTGGAGATCCCGGAGTACGACCTGGCCGCCGCGCTTGCGCTGCGGCACGAGCTCGGCGTCAGCCACGCGTTCGCGCAGGTGCTGGTGCGGCGAGGCCTTGCCGACCCGCAGGCCGCCCGCGAGTTCCTGCAAGCGGCCGAGACCCACGACCCCGCCGAGTTCTCCGGGATCGACGTTGCCGTCGATGCGATCCGGCGCCGGATCGAGTCCGGCGGGCGAATCGTCGTCCATGGCGATTACGACGTCGACGGTGTCTGCGCGACGGCGATCATGGTCCGGGCGCTGCGCGCGCTGGGCGCGAACGTGGGGTGGTTTTTGCCGGGGCGCATCGACGACGGCTACGGCCTGTCCGAGGACACCGTGCGGCGGCTCGCCGGCCGCGACTGCGACCTGTTGCTCACCGTCGACTGCGCGATAACTGCCGTGGACGAGGTCGAGCTCGCGCGCGCCGCGGGCCTCGAAGTGGTCGTCACCGACCATCACGCGCCGCGGGCCGACGGACGCCTGCCCGACTGCCCGATCGTTCACCCCGCGGTCTGCGGATATCCGTGTCCCGATCTGTGCGGCACCGGCGTTGCCTACAAGCTCGCACAGGCGCTGGGCGCCGACACGGCCGCCGACGATGTCGAGCTCGTGGCGCTCGCGACGGTTGCCGACGTGATGCCGCTGCGCGGCGAGAACCGCCATCTGGTGCGCCAGGGCATCGCCGCGATGGCCAACACGGCCAAGCCCGGCCTGCGCGCGCTGATGGAGGTGGCGCGCGCAGACCCCAGCCTGCTCGACACATATGCGCTGGGCTTCAGGCTGGCGCCGCGGATCAACGCCGCGGGCAGGCTGCGGCGTGCAGACGCCGGCCTCGAGCTGCTGCTGACAGACGATCGGCAGCGCGCCCGGGCGATCGCGACCGAGCTTGACGCGGTCAACGTGGAGCGCCGCGCTGTCGAGCGGCAGATCCTGTGGGAGGCGCAGGCAGAGGTCGCGCGCATGGGTCCCCGCAGCGCGTATGTGCTGGCTGCCGAGGACTGGCACCCGGGAGTGATTGGGATCGTGGCGTCGCGGATCGCCGAGAGCTATCACCGCCCGGCGATCCTGATCTCGCTCGATGCCGAACTTGGAACGGGGTCCGGTCGCAGCATCCCCGGATTCGATCTGCTCGGTGCGCTGCACGCCGGCGCCGGCCACCTCGAACGCTACGGCGGCCACCGCGCCGCGGCGGGGCTGACGGTCAGGCGGGATCGCGTCGACGAGCTCCGCGCGACGATCGAGGCTCACGCCGAGGCCGTGTTGACGCCCGACCTGCTCCAGCCGGTCGAGCGAATCGACGCGATCGTGTCCGGCACCGACCTGGGCCTGGGCTTCGCCGAGGAGCTCGAATCGCTCGCGCCATGCGGCATGGGCAACCCGCAACCAAAGCTGCTGGTTCCGGGCGCGCGCTTCAAAGACCCGCGTCCAATGGGGGAGGGCAGGCATCTGCGCTTCACCGTGACGTCCGGAGGGACCCGCGCCCGCGCGGTGTCATTCGGCTGCGACGGGCGCCTCGGCGTCGAGGCGGACACTCCGGTGGACGCCAGCTTCCGGCTTGAGCTCAACGCCTACAACGGCGCCGTGGAGCCGCGGCTGCTCCTGCGCCATGCCCGCCCGTGCGCACCCGAGCCGATCGACGTCCTCGGCGAGTCAGATCACTACCTCGGCGCCGTATTCACCGAGCTCGACCGGTCGCTGCACCCGTCCAGCGACGACGAGGCCGCCGGGGCAACGACGGTGCTCGATCGCCGCGGTGAGAGCGCGCTGGCGGTGCTTGCGGACGCAATCGCCACGAGCGGGAGGGTTCTTGCCGTCTGCGCGGACGTCGACAGACGGCTTGCGGGCCTGACCGAGCGGGTCGGCGGCTTTGCCCTGATCTCCTATCACGCTCTGCAGAGTTGTCCCGACGCCATGGCCGGCTTTGACCACGTCGTCGCCCTGGATCCTCCCGCGTCACCGGCCGCGGGAGGGCTGCTGCGCAGCCGCGTGCGATTTACCCACCTGGCCTGGGGCGAGCCTGAGCTACGCTTTGCTGAGCAGATGCACGAGCTCGAGTACGGTCTACGCGCTTCGCTCGTGGCTCTCTACCGGAGCCTTCGGGCCCGGGGGAGGGTGACCGGAGAGGAGCTCGAGCGCCTGCTTCGCGGAGACGGGCCGCATGGTCGGCCGGCGCGCCTGGCGGCCAGATTGGTCAGGGTCCTCGCGGAGCTGGAGCTCGTCAGCCTCGATCGGGATCTGCCGGCCCTGGCGATCGCCGGGACGGCGCCCACCGCGTTGGAGCGCTCCCCGGCATACCGGGCCTATGAGCAGCGATACGAGGACGGACGACGATTCCTGAGCAAGGCAAAACCCCGGCAGAGCAGCTGACCAACTCGCAAGAGCCGGAGTCGGCGCGCGCAAAGGGCAACGCCCGCGACGGTGACGGCAACGGCGGCGGCCGGCGGCGCTCCTCCCTGATCACGCTGCGACCCCCTGTCGACCGCGTCGAGCGCTCGGACACGCAGGCCGCGATCGAGCGCGCCGAGCTGACGACCGTCGAGCGCCGGCTGCTGGCGGATCTGTTCGCGATCGTCGAGGAGCACGCCCACGAGGCGGCCGTCGTGGTCGACCGCGAGCGGGTCGAGGAGGCGTTCGTGTACGCCTGCGTCCACCACGCCGATCAGCGACGCCGCACCGGCGAGGACTTCATCATCCATCCGGTCGGCGTCGCGAAGATCTGCGCCGGGATGCGCCTCGACACCGAGACGCTGTGTGCGGCCTTGCTGCACGACACGGTTGAGGACACGTCGGCGTCGCTTGAGGAGGTGCGCGAGGCGTTCGGCGACGAGGTTGCGGGACTGGTCGACGGCGTCACCAAGCTCACCGGTTTGACGTTCCAGTCGCGCGACGAGGCGCAGGCCGAGAACTACCGCAAGATGATGGTCGCGATGGCCACGGACATCCGGGTCATCCTGATCAAGCTGGCCGATCGCCTGCACAATATGCGCACGATCGCCGCGGTGCCCAAGCAGAAGCAGATCGAGAAGGCCCGCGAGACGCTCGACATCTACGGCCCGATCGCCCACCGGCTCGGTATCCACGCGATCAAGTGGGAGCTCGAGGACCTCGCGTTCCAGACACTGCACCCGCGCAAGTACAACGAGATCAAGGGGCTGGTGGCCCAACAGCGCGCCGAGCGCGAGCGCTACGTCAACCAGGCGGGCCAGTATCTGTCAAAGGAGCTCGACGAGCTGGCGATCGAAGCGGAGATCTCGGGCCGCGCCAAGCACTTCTACTCGATCTACTCGAAGATGACCAAGAAGGGTCGCGAGTTCAACGAGATCTACGACCTGACCGCGATGCGCGTGATCGTGGGCTCGGTGAAGGACTGCTACGGGGCCGTCGGCGTCATCCACTCGCTGTGGAAGCCGCTACCCGGCCGCTTCAAGGACTTCATCGCGATGCCCAAGTTCAACATGTATCAGTCGCTGCACACGACCGTGATCGGGCCCGAGGGACGGCCGCTGGAGATCCAGATCCGCACACGCGAGATGCACGACCTCGCCGAGTTCGGAATCGCCGCGCACTGGATGTACAAGGAGTCCGACGTTGCCGGCGGGCCGCCCGCTCCCGACGGCAAGCTCAAGTGGCTGCGCTCGCTGCTGGACTGGCAGCAGGACATGGCCGACCCCAAGGAGTTCATGGAGACCCTCAAGGTCGACCTGTTCGAGGACGAGGTGTTCGTGTTCACGCCCAAGGGCGAGGTCAAGTCGCTGGCCGCGGGTGCGACGCCGCTGGACTTCGCCTACGAGATCCACACCGACGTCGGCCACCGCTGTGTGGGCGCCAAGGTCAACGGCAAGATCGTGCCGCTCTCCTACCAGCTGCGCTCGGGCGACATCGTCGAGGTCCTGACGTCCAAGCGCGAGCGCGGTCCGTCGCGTGACTGGCTCGCGCTGGTCAAGACCACGCGTGCGCGCAACAAGATCAAGGCGTGGTTCAAAGCCGAGAGCCGCAAGGACACCGAGCACACGGGCCGCGAGCTGCTGCAGGAGCACCTGAAGAAGCAGGGCCTGCCGGCGCAGAAGATCGTCGGCTCGTCGCTGCTGGCCGACGTGATCCGGGAGATGGGCTTCCGCAAGGCCGAGGACTTCTACATCGCGCTGGGCGGCGCGAAGATCTCGGCCAAGGTCGTCGTCAACAAGATCATGCAGCTGCTCAAGCAGGGCGAGGCGGCCGAGTCCGAGCCGACGGCAGCCGACGACCTGCTGCACACCCGGCGCCGGCGCTCACGTGCGACCACCTCGTCGGGCCGCTACGGCATCTCGGTCGAGGGGATCGACGAGGTCATGCTGCGCATGGCTAAGTGCTGCCGGCCGGTCCCGGGCGATCCGATCGTCGGCTACATCTCCCTGGGCCGCGGGATCACGATCCACCGCGAGGACTGCCCCAACGTCGCGGTGCTGCGCCGCGACCCCGACCGCTTCACGCCGGTGTCCTGGGACGGCGACGCCGAGACCTCGTTCCGGGTCGAGATCCAGGTCGACGGCTGGGATCGCCACCGGCTGCTCGAGGACATGTCGCGGACATTCGCCGAGTCCGGGATCAACATCATCGAGGCGCGGTGCACGGTGACGCATCCGATGGTCAAGAACCGCTTCGTCGTCGAGGTCGGCGACACCCACGCACTGGATCAGACGATCAACCGGCTTCGCAACATCGAGTCGGTGTTCGACGCCTACCGCGTGACGCCGGGCGGCGGATAGCCCGGCGCGCTCCGATGGGCGTCATCCATCGTCGCGAGCAGACGGGGTGGGAGGGCGTCATTGCGCTCCAGTACGACGATCCGGCGCTGTCCGGGGTCCGCAAGCACGAGCTGATCGGCGAGGCCGAGGGTGCCACGCGCTATCGCGTCCGGTACTTCGATGTCCCGGCCGGCGGCCGAACCGC
>DASYFZ010000730.1:0-6285 GCA_036000295.1 Solirubrobacteraceae bacterium | reverse complement strand
GGGCTCGACCGGATCGACCGCAGCCAGATCGAGGCGGCACGCGATCTGGGCGCGACGCCGTTTCAGGCGTTCCTGCGCGTGACGCTGCCGCTCAGCCGGCCGGCGCTGCTCGCGGGCTCGGCGCTGGTCGTGTTGCCGATGTTCGGCGACTACTACACCAACGACCTGATCTCGGCCTCGCCGCGCACCAACATGCTCGGCAACGAGATCAATCTGTTCATCCAGGGCGGCCCGGAGAAGAACCTCGGCGCGTCGCTGGTGATCGTGCTGATGGTGATCCTCTCGATCGGGATGCTCTATTACGTGTTCCAGACCGCGCGCGATGCGCGGAGGCTTGCATGAGCTCGCTGCGCGCGTGGCTGCGCAATCCCTGGGGCAAGCCGCGCTTCCTCGTCGTCATCACGTGGCTGTACATCGTCTGGGCGCTCGTTCCGGTCCTGATCGCGATGCTGTTCTCGTTCAACAACGGCCGCTCGCGCAGCGTCTGGCAGGGCTTCTCGATCCGCTGGTGGTGGGGCGATCCGAACCTCTCGATCTTTCACGACCCCGACTACACGCATGCGCTCGTCCACAGCCTGACGTTGGCCGCGCTCGACATCGTGATCGCGGTCCCGCTCGGGGTCCTGCTCGCGATTGGGCTGGCGCGATGGCGCGGGCGTGGGTCCGGTCCCGCCAACGGGCTGATGTTGGTGCCGCTGATCACGCCCGAGATCGTGATGGCCGTGTCGCTGCTGCTCGTGTTCACGCAGCTCGCGATCGTCCCGTTCACGCTCGTGCACCTCGGCACGCCCGCGCAGGTGATCGGCCAGGTGACGTTCTCACTGTCCTACGTGGTCGTGATCGTCCGCGCCCGGCTGGCGGTGATCGGCGGCGAGTACGAGGAGGCCGCGCGCGATCTCGGCGCGACGCCGATTCAGGCGCTGCGCCTGGTGCTGCTACCGCTGTTGATGCCGGCGATCCTCGCGAGCATGTTGATCGTGTTCGCGCTTTCGATTGACGATTTCGTCGTGACCCAGTACATGTCTTCGACTTCGTCGACAACCACGATCCCGATGTATCTCTACGCCAACGCCCGCGGCGGCACGACCACACCGGCTCTCAACGCCCTGGCGACCGTGCTCGTGTTGACGACGTTGCTCGGGATCGCAATCGCATACGCGCTGTACGCAGCTTTCGGCCGCCGGGCTTCGACCGGCGACGTTTCGATGGTTCGCGAGCTATCAGGATTGGAGGCGACGGCATGACCGCCACGGGCGAGGTCCGGCTGCTCGGCCTGACCAAGCGCTTCGACGAACAGGTCGCGGTCGACGGGATCGACGCGACGATCGAGGGCGGCGAGTTCTTCTCGCTGCTGGGCCCGTCGGGTTGTGGGAAGACGACGACGCTGCGGATGATCGCGGGCTTCGAACGCCCGACTTCGGGCGAGATCCTGCTCGACGGCGTCGACGTGAGCTCGACACCGCCGCACCAGCGCAACGTGCACACCGTGTTTCAGAACTACGCGCTGTTCCCGCACCTGAACGTGTTCGACAACGTCGCCTTCGGCCTGCGCCGGCGCAAGGTCGGACGCGACGAGGTGCGCCAGCGCGTGCAGGAGTCGCTCGACCTCGTCGAGCTCGGTGACCTCGGCGCGCGCAAGCCCAACCAGCTGTCCGGCGGCCAGCAGCAGCGCGTCGCGCTCGCCAGGGCGCTCGTGCTGCGCCCGGCCGTGCTGTTGCTCGACGAGCCGCTCGGCGCACTGGACGCGAAGATCCGCAAGCAGCTGCGACTCGAGCTCAAGACCCTCCAGGAGGAGGTCGGGATCACGTTCGTGTTCGTGACCCACGACCAGGAGGAGGCGCTCAGCATGAGCGACCGCGTGGCGGTGATGAGCGACGGGCGAATCGAGCAGGTCGGCACCCCGGCGGAGGTCTACGAAGACCCCGCAAGCGTGTTTGTCGCGGACTTCCTCGGCGTGTCCAACCTGATGGATGCGGAGCCCGTCGGCTGGAGCGGCGGCGAGTGCAGCGTCCGGATCGGCGAGACGACGCTGCGTGCCCGGTGTGGCGACGTGGCCGCACGCGGCCCCGTGCGGATCGTCGCGCGACCCGAGCGGCTGGAGCTGCTCGAGCACGGGGCACAGGGCGACAACTGCCTGGTCGGCATGGTCGAGCGCACGGTCTATGTCGGCGCCAGCCTGCAGGTGATCGTCCGGCTCCCGGTCGGCGATGCCATCCAGGTCTCGATCGCCAACACCGGCGGCGCCGATGACTACCCCCAGGGCACCCCCGTGTGTGTGCGCGTACCGCCCGAGGCGCTGCGCGTCCTGTCGGACACCGCTCCGCGCCCGCCCGCCGAGGAGCGCGAACAGGCGCAACCACCTGCCGTGCCCGCGGGCGCTGGTTCCTAGACTCTGAGGACGTGAGCGTCGCGGAGCTGCTGGAGGGTAAGCGCGTGTGCGTCTGCGCCGGCTCGGGCGGCGTGGGCAAGACGACCACCTCGGCGGCGATCGCGCTGGGGATGGCTGCTCGTGGCGCCAAGGTCGCCGTGGTGACGATCGACCCGGCCCGCAGGCTCGCCAACGCGCTCGGGCTGGAGGAGCTGCAGAACGAGCCCCGCCGCGTGGAGCCGAGTCGCCTGAGCGGCTCGAAGCTAAAGATCCGCGGCGAGCTGTGGGCTATGACGCTCGACCCCAAGCGCACATTCGACGACCTGATCGACCGGATCGCGCCCGAGCCCGCGCGCGCCGAGGAGATCAAGGCAAACCGGATCTATCGCGAGCTCTCCACGGCCGTCTCGGGCTCCCAGGAGTTCACGGCCGTGGCCAAGCTGTACGACCTCAACCAGCAGGGCGACTTCGACCTGCTCGTGCTCGACACACCGCCGTCGCGCAACGCGCTCGATTTCTTCGACGCTCCCGGAAGGCTGACGTCGTTCCTGGAAGGCCCGGCGATGAAGGCGATCGTCCGACCCACCGGCATCGGCGTCCGCGTCCTCGGGCGCGGCGCCAGCCCCCTGCTGTCGGCGATGCGACGGGTGACTGGCGTCGACCTGATCACCGACCTGACGACGTTCTTCGGCCTGCTGGGCGACATGACCAAGGATTTCAGTGCGCGGGCAGCGCAGGTCGAGGAGATGCTGCACGCTGACACCACCGCGTTTCTGCTGGTGACCTCGGCGCAGCGCGAGCGAATCGACGAGGCGATCTGGTTTCGCCGGACGCTCGAGGAGAGCCGGCTCCCATTCGCCGGCGTGCTCGTCAATCGCGTCCACCACGACCTGCTCGGCGGCGCGGAGCCAAACGGCGTCGAGACGGCGCTGGCCGCGCGGCTCGGGGCGGAGCTCGCCGCCAAGGTGACCGCGAACTTCCTCGACTACCACCTGCTCGCGCGGCGAGACAGCGCCAACATCGAGCGCCTCCAGGACGAGCTCGGCGACGGCCCGCTGCTACTCGTCCCCCACCTCGACGACGACGTGCACGACATCGACGGGCTGCTTCGGATCCACCGGTATCTGTTCGCCTCGCACGCCGAGCGGGCGCGGATGATCGAGAAGGTCGTCGCCTGAGCTCGGCGTTGGCTCGCGCTCAGGCGGCCTCGACCGTCACCTCGGTCCCGGTCCAACTCGACCACGACAGCAGGACCGGCTGCCAGCGCTCGCGCGGGACCTCGTCCCCGTGGCGCAGCAGCCGCAGGCGGCCGGCGTGCAGCAGCTCCCAGACGGCCTGCTCGGCGGCTCCGAGCAGCTCGCTCGGACGGCGCTGGGGCTCGCGCGCGGCTGCGACCCCGACCACCTGAGCCAATGCGATCGGCGAGCCCGCGCAGGCTGCCACGATCGCCTCCTTGAGCTCGTCGGCGGGCGCCTGGCGGATGTGGCGGACCTCGTCGAGCAGCTGTGCGGTGACGTCCTGGCCGCCCTTGGCGGCGTTGCTCCATCCACGCCCCATCCCGATCTCGTCGGGTCGAAGCTCGGCACCCTCGAGGATCGTCAGCTTCGACTTCTCAGACGTCCAGCGCCGGTCCTGCAGGTCGATCGGGGCGCCGGTGACCCACGGCTCCAGGATCCGGGCGTCTAGCTCCTGGCGGCTGAGGTTGAACGCCCGCGCCTGGTGGGGGAACTGTCGCAGCTCGACGTGGAACATCTCGAGTGGGTCCCCCGGGACGAGCGGCTAATAGCCGCCCTTCTCCTCAAACGCCTCGCGGGCGCTGCCGATCGCCTGCCATGCCGCCTGGCGGTCGCCCCACCCGATGACCTCAGAGCAGCGGTCCGGATCGAGGTCCTTGTAGATCTCGAAGAAGTGGCCGATCTCCTTGCGAAGCTGCTCGGGCAGATCGTCGACGTCATCGAGCGTGTTCCACCCGGGGTCGTTCCACGGCACGCACACGACGTGGTCATCGGGCCCCTTCTCGTCGGCCATCTTGAACAGCCCGACCACCTTGGTCTCGACCACGCAGCCGGGGAAGGTCGGCTCGGACACGCACACGAGCACGTCGAGCGGATCGCCGTCGGGGGCGATCGTCTCCGGCACGTAGCCGTAGTCCGTGGGATACACGACCGACGCCGAGATGAACCGATCGAGCTTGATCGCGCCGAGCTTGGGGTCGTACTCGTACTTGTTGCGGCTGCCCCTGGGGATCTCGACGACGCAGAGAAGCGAGTCTTGCACGGTGCTCCGGGGTCGCTAGTTCATTGCGTTACGCGAGACCGCGAGACAGGCCTCGCAGTGCGGCCACGGCGGGTTCCACGGGAATCCGGTGACGTCCTTGCCGCACAGCGCGGTGTCGGGGTCCTCGTCGGTGACCAGGTGGCACAGCTCCTCGAACCCATCGTCGCTGATCCGCGGAGCGTTGACGCAGTCCGGGTGGACGTTCGGCGCCACCGAGGGATTTGCTGCGCGCTTGGGCACGAGGCCAGCATACCCACGGCGCTGCGCCTCTATACAGAACGAGCGGGCTGTTGCCCGCTCGCTCAGAGATCGCGCTCCCCTTAACTTCATAGAGCTCCAGGTCTTACACATGTCGTCGCCTGGCGGCCGCGACACTCCCGGCCCCACGAATGAGACCGAGTGGGGAGCGGTCGTGCGTCAGCCTAGCGGCTGCGTCTCAGTCGTGGGTTAAGAGCCCCGATGCGCCGGGTCTATACGGCCGCGGCGTCCGCTGCCTCGGCGAGCAGCTCGTCGGCCACCGAGCGCAGATCGGCGTCGAGGTGCCCGCAGATCACGTCGCGCAGCAGCGCGCGAAGGTGCTCGGCAAGCTCGTCGACGAGCGCGTCGACGCCCGTCTCGGCCGGCGCGAGCCCGGCGATTACGGCCCGCTCGAGCGAGATCGCGTGCGCGGTGCGCTCGGCGAGGTGGGCGCGGTCCTCGGGCTTGGCACAGATCACCGCCAGGCGCTGGGCCAAGCGGCCGCTGGCGGGGCCCTCGGGTTCGAGCAGCGCCCGCAGCGCGAGCAGATAGTCGGTCAGCGACTCGAACGGCGCCAGCCGCTCGCACCCCATCTCAAACCGCGCCAGTGCCCAGGCCAGCTCGCCGCTCGTTGGGGCCCGCCGGGCGATCAGGTTGCAAAACGCGCGCAGCTCGTCCTCGTGCTCGGCGCTGATGAACGTGACGAACCGCGGCCTGCCGCTCGAGCCCAGCGCCACCGTCCGCCAGGCGCCGGTGTCGGTACGCGTCCATGCGATCGGACCGAGCGCGTAGCCGCCGCGCTCGAACAGGCGCAGCGCCGTCAGGATCCGCCGGAACCGCCCGCGTGCCGTCGACACCGGCGAGCGCGCAGTGCGGTCGTGCGCCACGGTCAGGACCGCGAGGACGTTGGGCTCCTCGCTGTGGCCCCACACCGCCTCCGCAGGCGCATCCGGCACCGCATCGCCGCGCATCAGCGACAGCCCGTCGCCGAGCGCAATCTCCTTGGTGGAGCTCTCGAGCGCGATTCCGAGCATCGGCGCGATCACCGTCGCGACGCAACGGCCCTCGTACAGCGCGCGCTCGAGCTCTTCGTAGCACTTCTCGAACTTCGCCGGGTCAAAGCCGAACCCGCTGCGCTCGGCGAACACGTTCGACAGGAACGCGCGCAACGCGGCGTCGGCGCGCTCGCGCGCTTCGCCCGGGATCCGCGGCTCGCCCCGCTGGCGCAGGTACGCGTCGACGCCGTCCATCGCCGCCAGTGCGCGGGCTGCCGGCGCGTATGTCGGCAGCGCTGCGAGCATCCCCAGGCGCTCCCGGATGAACGCGCCGGTCAGCGGCCGGTAGCAATACAGTGACGCACGCGCCCCCGGCTCCTCGACGACCTCGAACGGAATCTCGGCGCC
>DASYFZ010000482.1:0-6373 GCA_036000295.1 Solirubrobacteraceae bacterium | reverse complement strand
CGCGGCGATCTCGGGGTCCTCGAAGGACTCGTGCGCCATCACGTGACACCAGTGGCACGCCGAGTAGCCGATCGAGACCAGCAGCGGGCGGTCCTCGTCGCGAGCGCGCGCGAGGGCCTCCGGGCCCCACGGATACCAGTCCACGGGGTTGTCGCGGTGCTGCAGCAGGTACGGAGAGCTTTCAGCGGCCAGTCGGTTGGACATCCACCCCCAGGCTACCCGTCGGCATTTCGGGGAATACGCTACGTCGACTGCTATCAGGAGGGAGCCACTTTGTCTGCGCACCGCGAGTCAGTAGATGCACCGAACGCCCCGGCGGCGATTGGTCCGTACGTCCACGCCGTGCGCGCCGGTGGTCTTCTGTTCTGCTCTGGCCAGATTCCGCTCGATCCCCGGACGGGGGACCTGGTCGGAGCCAGCGCCGGAGAGCAGGCGGGTCGGTGCCTCGAGAACCTCGCGGCCGTGTGTGACGCGGCGGGGACGACGCTGGGTGAGGCTGTCAAGCTGACCGTGTACCTGACCGACATGCGTACGTTCCCCGAGGTCAACGACGTGTACAGCTCATTCTTCGAATCCGATCCGCCCGCGCGCGTGGCGATCGGCGTGTCGGCGCTGCCGCGAGGCGCGATGGTCGAGATCGACGCGGTGGTGGCGCTCCCTGACTGAGGGCTCCTCGACGGCGCCGGTCCCCACCGCCGGTTCGAACGCACCGGTCTCGGCGCAGGACATACAACGTGCGGCGCAGGCCGGCGCCGGGATCGTGCGCCAGACCCCGGTCGTGAGCTCTTACACGCTGAGCGAGCAAATCGGCGCGACGGTGGCTTTCAAGGCCGAGAACCTGCAGCGGACCGGGTCATTCAAGCTGCGCGGCGCGCTGTCGAAGCTAGCGGCACTAGGCGACGACTCCGCCCGCGGAGTCGTCACGGGCAGCGCCGGCAACCACGCCCAGGCCGTGGCCTACGCCGCGCGCGCCCGGGGGCTGCGCTGCGAGGTGTTCATGCCCGATACGGCGCCGATCGCGAAGGTCGAGGCGGCGTCCGCGCTCGGCGCGGTGGTGCACCTCGGCGGCGCGAGTGTCGACGAGACGTTTGCGTTCGCTCACGCGCGCGGAGAAGAAGAGGGCTTCGCGTTCGTGCACCCGTTCGACGACCCGGACGTGATCGCCGGCCAGGGAAGCCTGGGCCTCGAGCTCCTCGCCGACGTGCCCGACATCGCGCGGGTGATCGTCCCTGTCGGCGGCGGCGGCCTGATCAGCGGCGTGGCGATCGCGCTGAAGTCACAGCGGCCGGAGGTCGAGGTGATCGGCGTTCAGGTCGAGACGTGCGCTCCGTTCCCCGCGTCGCTGGAGGCCGGAGAGCCCGTGGCGGTCAGCTCGGCGCTGACGATCGCCGACGGGATCGCGGTCAAGCGACCAGGGGGCCTGACGCTCGAGCTGATCAAGCGTTGGGTCGACGGCATCGTCGTCGTCGAGGAAGACGACGTGGCCGAGGCGATGGTGTTCCTGATGGAACGCGCCAAGCTCGTGGTCGAGGGCGCCGGGGCGGTCGGGGTGGCCGCGCTGATGTCGGGGCGGGTGCGCCCCCACGGACCCGGGACCACGGTCGTGGTCCTGTCGGGCGGCAACGTCGACGCGGGGCTCCTGGCCGAAGTGGCGCGGCGACACGAGACCCAAGCGGGCAGGCGGCTGGTGCTGCTGGCACGCGTGCCCGACCGGCCGGGCGGACTCTCGACGCTGCTGGCGTTGGTCGCTGAGCAGCGCGCAAACCTGCTCGACGTCCAGCACATCCGCGAAGGGATCGATCTGCACGTGCGCGAGACGGCTGTGCAGCTGGTGCTCGAGACGCGCAGTCGCGAGCACGCCGAGCAGGTGACCTCGGCGATTCGCCGAGCGGGCTACGCGGACACGCGCGTGTCGCGGTAGTCCCGGGCCCGCTCGACAAGGGCGCTGATCACGCGGCTGCGCTCGTCGGCCTCGGGGTGCCACTGGACGCCGAGCACGAAGCGGCGGTACGGGGCCTCGATCGCCTCCGGCACATCGTCGATCATCGAGTGGCCGGTGACCTCGAACGGCTGGGCGATCGCCTCGAGGCCCTGGTGATGGTGGGACTTCGTGTTATGGACGGTCTCGCCCGCCGCCAGTGCGGCAAGCGACCCCTCGGTCAGCCGGACCTCGTGGTCGGAGTCGTCAAAGCTTCCGGGGTGCGGCCGGTGGCGCTCGTGGCCGACCTCGTCGGGCAAATGCTGGGTCAGCGTCCCGCCGAAGGCGACGTTGATCAGCTGCATGCCGCGGCAGATCCCGAGCACCGGCATGTCGCGTTCGATCGCGCGCCGGGCCAGCGCCAGCTCCGCGCGGTCGCGCTCGGGCACCGTGTGCTTGGTCATCGGATGACGGTCGGCTCCATAGGCGGCGGGGTCGATGTCGTCGCCCCCGGCCAGGATCAGGCCGTCGATCACGTCGAGCGCCTGATCGGGGCTGTCCTCGAGCTCCGGATCGGGCGGGATCATCAGCGCCAGGCCTCCGGCCTTCTGGATCGCGGCGATGTAGCTGACCGGCAGCAACGCAGCACGCCGGTCCCAGACGCCCCACTGGGCGCGGGTCAACGCGGCGCATATCCCGATCACGGGTCTGCCGTTCGGCATCGTCCTGGAGCCTAGCGGGGCCGATTTCGTCCGGCGCCGGGGCGGGTCAGCGGGCGCGAAGCAGCGCGCGCTGGATCTTTCCGGACGCCGTCTTCGGGAGCTCGGCGGCGAACTCGACGATCCGGGGGTATTTGTAGGGGGCGGTCTCGCGCTTGACGTGCTCTTGGAGCTCGGCGGCCAGCTCGTCGCTGGGGGCGAAACCGTCGCGAACCACGACGACCGCGCGCACCACCGACCCTCGCTCCTCGTCGGGCGCGGCGACAACCGCAGCTTCGGCGACGGCCGCATGGGACACGAGCGCCGACTCAACTTCGAACGGTCCGATCCGGTACCCGGCCGAGATGATCACGTCATCGGCGCGCCCCTCGAAGAACAGGAAGCCGTCCTCGTCCTGCGCGACGCGGTCGCCGGTGTGCCACGGCTGGTCGGCCGGCGCCTCATCGCCGTCGAGGTGTCCGACGAAGAACGTCGGGTCGGTGTGCGGGTCGGCCAACACCAGCTCGCCGTCGATCACCTGCAGGTCGACGCCGGGAAGCGAACGCCCCATCGAGCCAGGCCTCGCGCGCTCGCCGATCGGCATCGCGGTGAGCTGCCCGGTCTCGGTCTGTCCGTAGCCGTCACGGATGTCGAGCCCGGTGCCCTCGCGAAACGCGCGCAGGACCTCGGGGTTCAGTGCCTCGCCGGCCGCGACCAGCGTCCGCAACGACGGCACCGGCGCCAGCTCGACGCGCTTTGCGATGACGCGGTACTCGGTGGGGGCCATGCACAGGACGTTGACGCGCTCCTGGGCAAGCAGCGCGAGGCGCTGGGCGGGATCGAAGCGCGCATCGTGAAGCAGTGCGCCGGCACCGCGAATCCAGGGCGCGATGAACACGTTGCGAGCCGACTTCGACCACCCGGTGGCCGCCGTGCACCAGACGAGGTCGCCGGGCCTGGCGTCGAGCCAGTGCTCGGCCTGAAGCGCCTGGCCGGGAAGGTACCGCTGGCCGTGCACCACGCCCTTGGGCTGACCCGTGGTCCCGCTGGTGAACGTGATCAGGCACGGATCGGTGGGGTCGAGCTCGGCGGCCGGCGCCGGCTCGCCCGCGAACAGCGACTCGTCGGGGATCGACATGACCTCGCAGCCAGGCCCGGCGGCCGACAGCTCGGCGAGGTTGCGCTCGTCGGCGACGATCAACCTCGGGTGCGCAACCTCGAGTCGCTCGCGGAGGTCCTTGGCCCGCAGCTGCTCGTTGCAGGCGAGCGCCACCGCTCCGACGCGAAAGCAGGCCACCATCGTCAGCACCCAGTCGGGCCGGTTTCCGATCAGCGTGAGGACCACATCGCCGCGACGCACACCGCGGTCGAGCATCGCGCCCGCCAGACGCGCGCTGCGGTCTGCGACCTCGCCGAACGACCATTCTCGGCGCGTTCCGTCGCGCGCCAACTCGACCAGCGCCAGCCGCTGCGGGGGCGCGGCGTCGACCACGTCACGGGCGAAATTCAACGATCTCTCACCGCGCGGGAGCGTACCCTCGTGCACTTTCAGCAGGCCGTTTGGGCGGCGAGAGGCCACTGGTATGCTCGCCCTTATGGGTCTTATGAGTGGTAACGGCCCGCTGGGGCGCACGCCTGCGGGCACCTTCAACTTCGAGCCGCCGCCTCCGGGCCGCGCGCTCTACTTCGATCCTTGCCACAAGCGCGTGCGCGTTGTCCTCGGTGGCGAGACGATCGCTGACAGCCGCAACCTCCTACTCCTGCAGGAGTCGGGCCACCAGCCCGTCTACTACTTCCCGGCCGACGACGTACGGATGGACCTGCTCGAGCCCTCAGACCGGCACACTCGCTGCCCGAAGAAGGGCGACGCTTCGTACTACACGATCCGCGCCGGCGACAAGGAGGTCAAGGCGGGCGCCTGGTACTACCCCGAGCCGCTGGCCGGAGCCGAGCCGATCAAGGACCTGATCGCGTTCTACTGGCAGTGGATGGACAACTGGTACGAGGAGGACGAGGAGATCTTCGTCCACCCCCGCGACCCCTACCACCGCGTCGACGTGCTGAGCACCAGCCGGCACATCCGCATCTCGCTCGACGGCGAGCTGCTGGCCGAGACCGAGCGCGCGCAGGCGCTGTTCGAGTCAAACCTGCCGACGCGCTGGTACATCCCGCGCGAGGACGTCGTGGCCACGGTCGAGTCCACCGAGACCGTGACCAGCTGTCCGTACAAGGGGACCGCGAGCTACTACTCGGTCAAGCTGTCCAACGGCGAGGTCGCAAAGGACGTCATCTGGTACTACGAGGACCCGCTCGTGAACGTCGGCAAGATCCAGGGGCTCCTGTGCTTCTTCAACGAGCGCGTCGATGTCGAGGTCGACGGCGAGCCTGAAGGCCGTCCGGAGACCGACTGGAAGCACGGAGTCAAGTCCGAAGCACCGGCCAAGGCCGGCGCCTAGCAACCGGCGGCGGGGGCGGTCCTTCGAGGGGTCGGCGTGGCCTCGCGCCGACCGCAGGTATTCTCGGGCGCATGGCGATCGCGACCCCCCACACCGACAAGACCGACGAGCAGAAGGCGATCTGCGAGATGGTCCGCCAGTTCGCGGACGAGCAGATCATCCCCAATGCCGAGCACTACGACCACGAGGACAGCTTCCCGGAGCCCATCGTCGAGCAGATGAAGGAGCTCGGCCTGTTCGGGGTCACGATCCCCGAGGAGTACGGGGGCATGGGTCTCGACCTGACGACCTACGCGATGATCGTCGAGGAGCTCTCGCGCGGCTGGATCTCGATCTCCGGGATCGTCAACACGCACTTCATCGGCTCCTACCTGCTGATGAAGTTCGGCACCGACGAGCAGAAGCAGCGCTACCTGCCGCCAATGGCGACCGGCGAGATGCGCGCCGCGTTCAGCCTGTCAGAGCCCGAGCTGGGCTCCGACGTGGCTGCGATCAAGGCGTCCGCCAAGAAGGTCGACGACACGCACTACGAGATCAACGGCACCAAGATGTGGGTCACCAACGGCCTGCTGTCGAGTCTCGTGTTCGTGCTTGTCAGGACCGATCCGCAGGCCGATCCCAAGCACCGGGGGCTGACCTGCTTCATCGCTGAGAAGGAGCCGGGCGTCTCCGAGAACACCGGTGACTACAAGGGATTCAACGTCCCGCCGAAGATCAAGAAGATGGGCTACAAGGGCGTCGAGTCAACTGAGCTGGTGTTCGACGGCTACCGCTGCCCGGTCGACAACATCCTCGGTGGCGAGCAGGCGGGCCTGAACAAGGGCTGTGCGCAGATGATGGACGCCCTCGAGCTGGGCCGCGTCAACGTCGCCGCGCGCGGCGTCGGGCTTGCGCAGCGCGCGCTCGAGCTGGCACTTCGCTACAGCCAGGAGCGCCGGGCATTCGGAAAGCCGATCGCCCAGCACCAGGCGATCCAGTTCAAGCTTGCCGACATGGCCACCCAGATCGACGCGGCGCGCCTGCTCACCCATCGCGCGGCGCGTCTGAAGGATGCTGGCGAGCGCTCGGACATCGAGGCCGGCATGGCGAAGCTGTTCGCGTCTGAGACTGGCCGCTTCTGCGCCGAGGAGTGCCTGCGCATTCACGGCGGCTACGGCTACTCCAAGGAATACGAGATCGAGCGCATCTACCGCGACGCGCCGCTGCTGCTGATCGGCGAGGGCACCTCGGAGATCCAGCGCATGGTGATCGGGCGCAAGCTGCTCGAACGCCACAAGATCTAGGCCCGCGTATCGCGGCCG
>DASYFZ010000433.1:0-18354 GCA_036000295.1 Solirubrobacteraceae bacterium | reverse complement strand
CACCGCGAGCGGCGCTCAGATCCCCGCGGGTGAGGTGATCCTGTCCGGTGGCTCGTACGGGACCCCGGCGATGCTGCTTCGCTCCGGCGTCGGCCCGGCGGCAGATCTGGCCGAGCTGGGCATCGCCGTCGTCGCCGACCTGCCCGTCGGACAACACCTCCAGGATCAGCCCTTCTACTACAACGCCTACGCGTTGAAAACGGACGTGCTCGACATGCGGCCCGCGGTCGGCGCCCTGCTGTGGATCCAGTCCAGCGAAGCCATCGGCGACGAGCTGGACATCCACATCGCCGTCACGCACCTGTTCCCGCCCCAGTACAGCCCGACCGGCGGAGCGATCTCGTTGAGCGTCGCGGTCGTCAAGCCCGACGCTCGGGGGACGCTCAAGCTGCGAAGCCGCGACCCGCACGAGCAGCCCGAGATCGACTGCAACTACCTGGCCGAGGCGCGCGACGCCCGACGGATGCTCGAAGGCGTCAAGCTCGCCCGCGAGCTTGGCCGTAATCCGGCGCTCGCTCGGTTCCTCGAACTCGAGATCTTGCCCGGCGACGCAGTCGGGGACGACCAGCTCGCAGAGGTCATCGCATCGAACCTCGCTTCCTACGGCCACCCGGTCGCCACGGCGCCGATGGGTGGTCCCGACGATCCGTGGGCGGTCGTCGATGCCCACGGCGCCGTGAAGGGCATCGACCGGCTTCGTGTCGTCGACGCGTCGATCATGCCGGTCGTCACCTCGGTGGCGCTGAACCCCACGACGATCATGATCGCCGAGCGGATCGCGAAGACCGTCTACGCGACTGAAGCCGGGCGTGGGCTGCGCGGGATCGAAGTGGCTCCGACAGCCTGAGCCCTTGTTCGACACCAAGGAGATCGCGATCGTCGGCATGGAGACGCGCGAAGCACGCGAACTGGCCCACGCGGCCGCGAGGGCGGGGCTTGCCGTCCGCCCGCTCGCATTCGGCAGCCCGCTCGCTGACGCGGCACTGGCGGCACATGGGCCCGGGAACGTGAGCCTGCCATTGGCGATCGTCGCCGGCCGGTACAGCCTCCAGCGGCCGGCCCTGAGCGCCGTCCTCGAATGCATCGAAGTGCTGAGCGGCACGCGCCAGACGCTGCCCAGCGCGTGCGTCGTGCTCGCTTCCACAGGACACCTCCTACTACCGAAGGGAACGAGATGACCAACGAAGAGTTCGTCCGCCAGGCTTACGCCGTAGCCGAGGTCAAAGACCTTCCGGCGTGGGTGGAGTGCTTCAACCCCGACGGAGTGTTCGTCGACGAATCGGTCGGGGTCACTTACCGAGGGCCCAGCGAGGTCGGAAAGCCCGTTGAGAATTACGGCACAGCGTTCTCCGACATGCATCGCGAGCTCTACGACGTGTACGTAACGGGTGACGTTGTGGTCGTCGAGCTGGCACTGCAGGGGACACACGACGGGCCGCTGTGGCTCCCACAGGGGATCCTGCCGCCTACGGGCAACCGGATGGACGCGCCGTGCTGCGACGTGTTTCGCCTCGAGAACGGGAGGATCCAGCTGTTCGACTGCTACCCCTCGGGCACGGTGATCCTCGGCCAGCTCGGCGTCCTGGGCAACCTCGATGCCGCGCTGCAGCAGCACGCAACCGTGTAACTGCCATCGCATCCCCGAACACACGAAAGTCGATAACCAATGACCAGTGAAGCGATTCGCGACCCATTCGCAGACCACCTGATCACACCGCAGAATTCAGCGTTTCTGTTGATCGACTGGCAGCCGACCCAGATCGGGACGGTTCGGTCTGCTGACCAGGACCTGCTGCTCAGAAACGCGGTCTCGACTGTGAGGACAGTGAAGGCCTATGGCGTTCCGGTCGTGCATTCAACCGTGAACGTCGCTTCCGGACAACAGCAGCCAACGCTGCCCGAGCTCGCGGAGCTCGTGCAGGACGACGAGCCGCTCGATCGCACGACGATGAATTCCTGGGAAGACGTCGAGTTCGTCGCTGCAGTTCGGGCGACCGGCCGCCGCAAACTCATCCTCTGCGCCCTGTGGACCGAGATCTGCATGGCGTTCGTGGCCCTCGATGCCCTGCGCGAGGGATACGAGGTGTATCCCGTCGTCGACGCGATCGGCGGCACCTCGCCGGAGGCTCATCGCGCGGGCCTCGAAAGAACCGTCCAGGCCGGAGCGCAACCGATCAGCTGGGTATCCCTTGCCGGTGAGCTGCAGCGCGATTGGGCCCGTCAGCAAACAGTTCCGGCACTTATCGAGATCGTCCTGACCGACCGCCTCTTGAAGGACTCAGTCGAGGCGACCGTATGACGTTGACCGTCGATCTTCACCACCACGTCATTCCGGACTTCTATTGGTCGGCCTCCAACGAGGGCGGCGATGCCGCGGGAGGGATCACACCTCCGTCCTGGAGTCTCGACGGCGCGATCGCGTACCTCGACGAGGCCGGGATCGACATTGCGGTGCCTTCGATCAGCACGCCCGGCGTGCACTTCGGCGACGATGCGGCGGCGCGGATGCTTGCGCGCCAGGTCAACGAGTACCTCGCCGGGATCAGACACGACCGTCCGGACCGGTTCGGGGCATTCGCAGCCCTGCCACTGCCAGACGTCGACGGCTCGCTGGACCAGATCGCGTACGCACTCGACGTACTCGAGCTCGACGGAGTGTCGATGTTCACCAACGCCGGCGGCAGCTACCTCGGAGACAGCCGCTTCGACCCGATCTTCGCGGAGCTGCAACGACGAGCGGCAGTGGTATTCGTCCACCCCACTGCGTCCCCCGATCCGATCGCGCACACCCTCGGCCTTCCCGACACGCTGCTGGATTACCCCGTCGACACGTCGCGGGCGATCGCCAAGCTTCACTACAGCAACACCTTCGCCCGTACGCCCGACATCAAGTACGTGTTCGTGCACGCCGGCGGAACGATCCCCTTCGTGGCGTCCCGCTTCGGGATCGTCGACGAGATGGATGTGATCCCCGGCGCGCAGGAACGAGGGGCGTTCGCGGACGTTCTGCCTCGCTTGCACTGGGACACCGCCTCGGCCTTCAGCGACCCCGTGCTGCACATGTTGCGATCCGTCGCCGGCCTCGGAAACGTGATGTTCGGAACCGATTACCCGTATCCGCGAGACGCGATCTCGATCGGTGGCCTACGTCACATCCAGAACACTGCCGAGCTTGACCACGGCGAACGCGAGGCCGTTCTGGGTGCCTCGGCCGCTCGGCTGATTCCGCGTCTCGCGCGAGCGACAAGCGCAACTCGCGGTTAGTGCAGGTGGCGCTGCCAGTCGACCGGCACGCGTCCCCGTGGCCCCGGCGCCGGCTGATCAACTGGATGATGGGTCGGTTCAGCGAGCGTCGGTCCATCGGCGAATTGCCCGGTGCGATAGTCGAAGAACCAGTCCTCACCGGGCTCGAAACTCTGAACCACAGCGTGGCCACTCTGCTCGACGTGATGGCTCGCGTGCTGGGAGGGCGAGGAGTCACAGCAGCCGACGTGACCGCACTCCGCGCACCTCCGCAGGTGAAACCACCAACCACCCTCAGCAAGGCACTCCACACACCCCGTCGAACTGGGCGGGACCGAGGGTTTGATCACGCTGTCGTCGGACATTCGCCCATTATCCCGACGTATGACGATCGGGCCTAACTCCCGGACGGCACGACCCTGGGGCCGACGTGCTCCGGCGGCACCCGGGGCTTGAATCCCGCCGGCTTGGCCGGAAGCCCGAAGTCGGCCGCGCGGTCGACGAGCCGCTCAGCGCAGCGTTCGGACACGGCGGAAATCGTCAGCGACGGATTGACCCCAAGCGAGGTCGGGACGATCGAACCGTCGATGCAGTACAGCCCCTCATAGCCGTATACGGCGCCGCCGTCGTCCACGACGCCCAGGTCCGGTGAGTCGGCCATCCTGCAACCGCCAAGGGGGTGCGCGCAATAGACGCCCTGCGTCTCGGTCAGCGGCATGAACAGCCCGAGGCCGCGGTTGGTGGCGACCTTGCGGATCGCGGCGTTGGCCGCCGTCCGGATCGCCGCCGACTGATCGGATTGCGCGTAGCTGAAGGTCCCCACCGCGATCGGTCCGGCGTTGGGCCGCACTGCGGCGCTAGCAGGCGGCGGAGCAAGAAACGTGCCGTCGTTGGTGTCCTCGACCATCGCCAGCAGCTCGATCCGGTTGGCCCAGTGCGCGACGGCCTGCTTCTTCTGCAACCCCCACCACGATGGTCCTCCACTGACCGTGCGGCCGCTGTCGTAAAGGAAGTTGGTAAGCGTCGACAGGAAGATCTCCTGGAGCGTGAACCTCGTGCCGTCATAGGAGTGCGAGCCTCGACCGGCCCACCAGTCGTAGCTCATCGTCGTGATCGGCTTTCCCTTGTAGAACTCGTCGTAGCCCGGCAGGCCGAGCACCGACCGGACCATCGCTGAGTTGAACTCGACGGCGGCGACGTGGTCGCCGTTCACTCCCAGATTGCGCCCGACCTGTTGCGACAGTGCGGGCAGCGCCGGCCGCGAGCGCATCAAGAGCGGCGCGGTTGACATCGCGCCGGCAGCCAGCACCAGCACCTTGCATTCGATCTGGACCTGCCGGCCGGTCGGCGCACGCGTGGGCGATGGCCCCTCGTTGTCCATGACGTCGGCGCCGACGACATAGCGGTAGGGTCGCGCGCTCGACTGCGTGATCTGCTCGACCTGGAGGTTTGGAAGCACGCGCGCACCGGCGTTCTCGGCCGCCCACAGGTAGTTGGTGATGAGCGAGTTCTTGGCCCCGAAGATGCAACCCGTGTGGCACCACTTGGCATTGACGCAGCGCTCCGGCGAGATCGCGAGCGGTACGCGGTCACAGGTGTGGCCGGCAGCGGCGAGCGTCGCCGCCCACAACCCGCCCGACTTCGATACCTGCTCCCAGGTCGGTCGTCTCACCCGCAGCCCAAGCTCGGCGCGCGCGTAGTAAGGATCGAGCACCTTGCGCGAGATCGCGTTCGGCCACATCCGACGCGTGGGCCCGTCGTCGGGACGGCGATCGCGCCGCTCGAAGGTCTCGCTGGGCGAACGCAGCGACGCCGCGAGATACAGGTTCGAGCCACCGCCGACCGCGTTTGCCGTCACCACCTGAGCGCCCTCGCCCTGGATCAGCAGATACACGTCCGACAGGTGGTCGATGTCGGTCGACTGGCGAAAGTCGGTGTGGCCGTAGCGGCGGCCGCGCTCGAGCACGACGATCGCGCTCGGGTCGACTCCTGCGGCGCGATATAGCTCCGCCAGGCGCCAGGCAGTGATCGAGCCGCCGAAGCCCGACCCGACGATCACGACGTCGGCGCGCTCGCTCACGGCAGCGAACCGGCCACGGTCAGCTCAGCGCTCATCCGACGCCCGTATGAGAAGTCGCGGTATCCGCTGGGCGCTGGTCCGGGCAGCCCCATCACGCGGTAGCCGGACGCCTGGGCGGCGGTTGCGTTGCGAATCAAGGGGGCGGCGCAGAATGCGATGAACGGGATCGCCGCCGTCAGCTCCCAGAGGATCCGAGCCGGATTGGAGAAGTCCAGCCCGGCCAGGCATACCTGCACGCGGCCGTCGAACGGCAGGTGCAGGAAGTCGCCGCCATGAGGCACCGAGTAGGCCTCGAGCGCGGACAGGAATGCCGGCGCCAGCGCGTCGAATCCCACCTCGGGGTGGCGGTAGAACGCGAGTGCGTCGGCTTGGACCGCGCCCGGCAGCGGATCGACGCCGGCGATCGCCAGCGGATCGATCGGGTTGCCGAGGTCGGTCTTGGCCGCCCGACAGCCCGGCAGGATCGTGTCCGCAAACGCCTGCAACGTTGCGTCGGCCGGCGACACCGTGGCGCTACGTGCCCCGGGCAGTGGCAGCGACGGCAGCGCCACCGCGCCGAGGGCGATCGTCGACGCACGCGCGAGCACCTGACGGCGGGTGAGCAGCGCCACCAGGTCGCCGTGCGCGGCGTTCTTCACGACTGGCTTGCTTGCGCCTCGCAACTCGGATCGGCGGGAACGTCATCATGGGTGATCACTCCGCCGGTGCCGGGGCCGAAGTACGGATCCCACTGCGGCGGAAAGCCCGGCAGCATCCGCGGGTCAAACGTGCGACCCGCGACCGTGAAGTTCTTGACCCAGACCCCGCCGTCGCCGGTCGCCTTGTTGAAGAAGTAGTGGCCGACAAACTCGTAGAGGACGGTCTGCTGGTCTGATTGGATCAGCGAGCCCCGCCAGTGATCCTCCTGGTAGTAGAAGCACTTCGGGACGGCGGCAGCGACCCGCGCGGGCTCCTTGGAGAGAAAGTCGATCAGCCCCAGCTGTGTGACGTTCTGATTGGTCTTGTCGAACCGTACGCAGTACGGGTCCGCTCCCGGATCAGGCACCGTCGTCCCCTGGCCGGCGTTCTGGACCTTGCAGTGAAACGGGTTGACCCCGTTCCACGGCGTCGGTGAAGACAACGCCAGCGCCGGCGCACCGTTGAGCGCAGCGATCAGCAGACCAAGGGCGAGCGCGACCAAGCCGCACGCGCTCCGCTGCCGCGCAGACATCCTGATGCCTCCCATCAGGCCGTCCACCATAAGCCACTGCTCGCCGGCGTGCGCCGGTACCGTTGCCGGCGCCGCTCACCGGTGCCTGGCTGCTGGTGACCAAGCTCGCCGCGTAGGAAGAAGCGTTCAGATCTGGCGCATGCGCTCGCGCGCCGCTGCGCGGAGCTTCTCGCCGAACCTGGCGGACGCGCGCACCAGGATTCCGAGGTGAGTGGGCTCGAGCGCGAGCAGTCGCAGGTGCGAGGTTGCGACCACGGTCGCGGTGCGCACGTACCCGAAGCCCGATCCCCAGTCGAGCGCCGCCACCTCGCCGAAGAAGTCGCCACGCGCGAGATGCCGTACGTACTCGTCCTTGACGAAGACCTCGGCCTCGCCGTCGACGATCACGTAGAAGTCCCGCGCCGCGTCCCAGCGCTCGACGACGGCCTCCCCCGCGCCGGCGCACACCTCTCGGCTCCAACCGGCCACGCGTGCCACCTGCTCTGGCGGCAGCTCGGCGAACAGCGGTATCGCGGCGAGCTCCTCGACCGAAAATGCCCCTGCGCCACCCAAGCTGTCGATGACAGACGGCGCGCGATCCTCGACCGAAAGGGCGATGGTTGCGGACTCGTCGGTCAGCGACGGCACCGGCGAGCGGGCAAACCAGTCGATCGCCCGCTCCACGTCGGCTTGGGTCGTGGTGTGGTTGAGGATGCAGAGACGGATCGCATAGCGGCCGTCGAGCATGGTCGACGACACGAGACCCAGGCCGCTCTGTTCAAAGCGCCCCACGAGCGCGGCATTCAGCCGCGCCGATTGCCATTCCTTGTCGGCGCCGGCAAAGCGGCGTCTGAAGCACACGATGCCGAGCTGGGCCGGTGACATCAGCTCGAGGTCTGGCTCGCGTGCGATCAGTCGCTCGGCGTCGGCGGCGAGGTCCAGCGAACGGTCGATGGCGCGCCTGAACGCGTCGACGCCGAAGTAGCTGAGCGATAGCCACACCTTCAGCGCGCGTGTCGAGCGCGTGAGCTGAAACCCGAGGTCTGAGAAGTTCACCTCGCCGGTGTGGGCAACGGCGTCCCTGAGATAGTCGGGGACAACCTCGAATGCCCTGCGCAGCAGCTCGCCGTCGCGGACCAGCACGCAGCCGCACTCGAACGGCTGGTACAGCCATTTGTGCGGATCGAGCGTCACCGAGTCGGCGTGCTCGATTCCGTCGAGCCAGCGCTTGCCGCGGTCGGTCAGCGTGACAAAGCCCCCGTACGCCGCGTCGACGTGCAGCCACGCGCCTGCCTCCTTGCAGATCGCCGCGAGCTCGGGCAATGGATCGATCGCGCCGGTGTTCGTCGACCCCGCGGATGCCGACACGAAGAACGGTCGCCGGCCGTGTCTCACGTCGGCTTGCATCGCGCCGGCCAGCGCGTCGAGGCGCATCCTGTGCCGGTCGTCGCAGGGGAGGACGCGCAGCTGGTCGGGATGCATGCCCAGGCCTCGCGCGGCGCGTGCAATCGATGAATGCGCCTGGTCGGACACGTAGGCCACGCCGTCGTCCGCCGATCCCTGGCTGCGGCGCAAAAGCTCTTCGCGAGCGCAAGCCAGCGCAGTCATGTTCGCCGCCGACCCGCCGCTGACGAGCACGCCCGAGGCCTGATCCGGATATCCGATCCATTGCTTGAACAGGTCGAGCACGAGCACCTCCAGCCGGCTCGGGCCCGCCGCCTCCATCCACGAGCCGGCATATATGTTCAGCGCGCTGGCGATGAAGTCCCCGAGCGCTGCCGGGAATGTGCCGCAGGCCGGGATGAACGCGAAATAGCCCGGGTGGTCGCAGCGACTCATGTACGGAAGCACGTCGCGCTCGAGCTGGTCGAGCAACGAGTCGAAATCGCGCGGGTTGCCGGGCGGCTGGGGCAGCCGCTGGCGCATCTCCGCCGCCGACGCGCGTTGCAGCGCCGGTCCATCACGGACAGCGGCGAGTTGCGCGACGAGCATGTCCACGGTGCGATAGCCGAGGGCCCGCATCGTCTCCGGCTCGAGGCCGAGCGGATCGACGTGCTCAGACAACGGGGACGCTCGCCAGTCGGGTGGTCGCGAGCGCCTGCGCCGCATTCGCCGCAGACGGGTGGCTCGACACCGCGCACAGGAACGATTCGCGATCTAGCGCGTACAGCAGGCAGTCGTCGCGAGCTGTCACCGTCGCGGTGCGCGGAACGTCCTGCAGCAGCGCGATCTCGCCGAACGCGTCGCCGGCGCTCACCGACGGAAAGGCGCCGCGCTCGCAGCTAACGTCGAGCACGCCGTCGGCGACGACGTAGAACCGGTCGCCGTATTCGCCCTCCCGGATTACGGTCTCGCCGGCGTGAACCTCGATCGCGTCAACCCGCCGCGAGACGTTCTCGATCGTGGCAAGCGGCAGCGGGGCGAATATCTCCACGGCACGCAACGCCTTGAACGGTCGCTCGGGAACGACCGTTGCCGCTTCGAGCAGTGCCAACGGCCGCCACCGCAGCGCGACCAGCAGCGGCAGGCACGCTCCGACCAGCAGCAGCGCGTCGCGCAGGCCGACCAGGTCGACGATCAGCGGTGCCACGATCGCCCCGAGACCGGTGGTGATCCAGTACGAGCTCTCGACGACTGCAAATGCCCTGCCGAGCACGTCGTTGGCGGGCAGCCGTTGCAGCAGCGACAGGCCGGCCACCTCGATCAGCGCGTATCCGATGCCGAGCAGGACCAGCATCACCACGGCCACCCCCAACGTTTCCGACGCGCCGATGAGCATCAGCGGGACGCCGACCAGCAGGCCGCCCGTGGACAGCCCGGCCGTCAGTCTCCCGCGCCGCAGCAGAGCAAGCGCAGCGACGCCGCCAATCACCCCGCCAAGGCCCCAGCAGGCATTCAGCCATCCCACCCCCGAGCCACCCAGACCGAGCATCTCGATCGCGACCAGGACGACCAGCACGTCGATCGCGCCCTCGACCATCGTCGAGATCGCCAGCACCCCCACGACGAGCCGCAGGCGTGAATCGCGCCCAACCTCGCGGAAGCCGTGGACAGCGTCAGCGATCGGACGCGCATGCTCGGCGGCGGCGCGGTATTCCGGGACCGGATCGCGCTCGATCCGCGCGATCGGCCACGCCGCGACCGCGAACAGCCCGGCCGTGACGAAGAACGCGTCGGCCATGCTCGTCGTCGCGATCAGAGCGCCGCCCAGCAGCGCACCGACCAGGAACGCGGCGTTGTCAATCGCGCTCCACACGGCGTTGGAGGCGGCGAGCTGATGCGGCGTCTCAACCAGGCTCGGTAGGAGCGCCGCCTGAGCGGGACGGTGTGCGGTCGCGACGATCGTGAACAGCGCGCCCAACGCGAGCACCAGCACCAGCGGCGCCGAGGCCGCCACCGCAGCGGCGATTCCGACCAGGATCAACGCCCGCGCGACGATCGCGCCGAACAGAACGTCCCGCCGTGAGTAGCGGTCGGCGAGCACGCCCGCGACCGGCGCGGCGAGCCCGGCGGGGACCATCCGCGTGAGCGCGGCAGCTCCCACGGCGGTCGCGCCGCCCGCGTCGAACGCGTACACCGAGAGGGCGACGAAGAACACCCACCCACCGACGGCGGAGACCGCCCAGCCGGCCTGCAGCCGACGCAATTGCGCTGTCGCCAGCGCGCCCGCGAGCGAGCGATGAATCCCGGAGCCGGTGCGCCCCCGTTGCCCCTCCATTTGGGGTGACTCTAAACGACGGAAGTGCCCAGTGAACGTGATGAATGACGCACAATTCGGTTGCATCACCTGTCATCCGGGTATCGTGTTGCGCGGAGGGCACCAGCGCGACGCTAGCCCCGGCGACGAGCAGCGCGCTCTGACTTCCGAGCCTGTTGGCACCCGGAGGTTCAAATGCCGCGCACACGCAGTTGTTCTCACGTTCGACTGGCTAGGCGCGACAAGCGAGGATGATCCTCGGACTGGGTATCGCGCTGGTTTCGGCGCTAGGCACAAACGTCAGCGCCCTATTCAAGGCGCGCGGGGCTGGACTTGCTCGAGCGGTCGAGGTGCGCCACCCGCTGCGCAGCGTTGCCAGCCTGTTCCGTTCGCGTTGGTTCGCCGTCGGCTGGATCGTGGCCCTGGTCGCCTGGGCTTTCCACGTCGAGGCGCTCGCGCTGGCACCGCTCTCGAGTGTGCAGGCAATCCTGTCGGGCGGGCTTGTGTTCCTTGCGGTGCTCGCCGAGCGATTCTTCGGCTTTGAGCTCGGCCGACGGCAATGGGCCGGGGTGTTGATCACGGCGGTGGGGCTGGTGGTCCTCGGTGTCACCGCGAGAGCGGAGGGTCAACAACGTGCATCGCTGGCGGCACTGATCGCGGTGGAGAGCGCGATCCTGATGCTGGGCGTGGCGCTCGTGAGGATCTCGACCCGGCACGATGTCGCCCACCGTTCTGAGGCACTCCTGTTAGCCACCGCCGCCGGCGTGCTGTTCGGCGTCTCGGACGTCGCGATCAAATACCTCACGCACGCGTCCGGGCCGCTGTTCGGTCTGGTGAGCCCATGGACGCTCGTGGCGGCGATCTCGTTCGTGATCTCGTTCTACGCGTCCGCCCGCAGCCTGCAGCTCGGTCTCGCCATCGAGGTCATCGCGATCACGTCAGTGGCAGCTAACCTCGCTGCGATCTTGGGCGGCATCCTGGTGTTCGGAGAGCCGGTCGGATCGGGGGCCGTCGGGGTCGCCGCCCGTGTGCTCGCGTTCTGCCTGGTGATTGTCGGCGCTGCGTTTATGCCCGCTCCGGTTCGCGTGATCGCGGATCAGCGTGGCGGGCCCGTCCCGGTCAGCGCCGAGGGTTGAGCGGTCCGCCATGGCTGACGTGGACCCAGAGCAGGCTCTCGAAATTGCTCCCGGCGTGTTCAGGCGCCTCGGTGACTGCACCGGCTCGGAGATCGAGTCAGCGATCCGTCTCATCGCTCGAAAACGGATCGACCGGGCCTGGATCGACGAGCAAGCGGCCGGCCCCGACCAGGACAGACTGACGATCGGCCGCCGCTTCTTCGCGAATACGAGCGAGGCCGAGCGAGATCTCATCGCGTACTGGCAGATGGTCAGGCTCGTCGAGGACGAGCGTCAGCGACTGGCGAAAGGGGACCCGGATGGCCCCAGAGCCGAGAGCTGACTTTCTTCAGGACAGCGCGCCCGGCGGCAGCACGTACCGCCGCGGTGCGTCCCCGGCGGTTGTCCGAGCGCCCCCGTGGCCTCCGTACAGCCCGCCTTGCGGGCTTGTAGGAGCCGGAAACTCGGGCCGCCCGTCGTGGGCCACGATCCACGCCACGATCGACTGCGACTCAGCGCCCTCCGCGACGATCGCCGCGCGCTCGATCACAGTGCCGCCGCTCTCGTGTCGACGTGCGAGGCGCGTGACGACGTCGCGAATCATCTTGTCGTCGGTTGTCATGTCATATCCATTCGGTGAATGCTCGTCCGCGCCGGCGTCCGTCACGACCGGTTAGCGCCGGGGTCTGGGAGCGGGATGGACACGGCAATGGCCTCAGGCAGTGGGTTCGGCACGTCTTCCGCAATGAAGAGTCTGAAGCCGACGACGCCCTCAGCCGCGCCGATCAGCTGCGGCGGGCGACCGCATTCCGGGCAAGCGAGCAGATGGGCCGCCGTCGCTGGCGTGAATCGCAACTGGCAGCAGGGACAACCGACGTGGGTCATGACAGACCCTCTCTGCCCTTCTGAATTGGGAACTTCGCCCCGAAAGCGAGAAGAGCTGGGCTCACTGAGCGGACATCGACCCTATCAGTTCGGTTCCCCGACTCCGGGCGCTCGGTCAGCGGGCCTGCCACTGGTCGGTAGAGTGAAGGCAATCGCCACCGCTCGGTGTCTCGCTCTCCAATCGCCCGGTGACCCCACTGTTCATGCGAGAGCGCGACGAGGAGTTGATATGCAGTGACCGAGCAGACTCACGAACGCGGACGCTCAGCCGAACCAGGCCCCGGCCCGGGACGCTCGACTTCGGACGCGGCATTCGCCAAGGTCACGCGGGAAATCGCGCAGCGCAATGAGCAAGCGCAGATCGAGGGTCGCAAGCTTCGCGCCGAGCGCGAGCACGAAAAGGCCCGCAGGCTCCGCCAGGAAGACCTCCGCTAGAACGAGCGTCAGTGCGAAGCTCGGCCTTTCGGCCGGGTTTTCGCTTGACCACTAGACTGTCTTGGACGGGTCGGGCAATCGTCCGACCGAAGAAGCGCCCCGCGTTTTCGCAGTTGTTGCCTCACCGCACCCTCCGCGTATCGCAGCGCACGTACGTCTGGAGGAAGAGATGGCAACAGGAACTGTGAAATGGTTCAGCGACCAGAAGGGCTTCGGATTCATCACGCCCGATGACTCCGGCAAGGATCTGTTCGTACACCACAGCGCAATCCAGGGCAACGGCTACAAGTCGCTGACCGAGGGCGCGAAGGTGAGCTACGAGGCCGAGCAGGGTCCCAAGGGCCCGGCGGCCGCGAACGTCCAGCCGATCTAAGTCGGCCGCCCGATGGGCACGGGAGGGCGCGACAACGCGCCCTCCTCACTTTCGTCCTCGCTCGCCACAGACTGACGAGCGACTCTTCGCGAGATCGGCGGCGCGCGCCTGGACCACCCGCTCGCCGGAGGACCACACCGCCACAAAGGACGGATACGCATGGCCTCATCCGGCAAGAGGAAGACCACGATGGCAAAGCTCGCCCGCGAAAGCAGGCTCCGAGAGCGCCGCATGGAAAAGAAGGCCCGCAAGGACGCGCGGCGGTACGCCGCGGCACATCCCCCGCCCGAGCGCGAACACGACGAACCCTCGGACGAGGACCTGCAGGAACCCGGCGAGTCGCCTTCCGGCGACGCCTCCTCAGAGTCTTTCTGAGGGACGAGTTTGCGGTGGTACTGTGGGAGGGCGGGTGCGTTTGGCGCCCCGTGAGGTTCTCCACGCCGACGCAGCGAATCTCCCTCCGTTCAGACCGATCGCGCCGGCGCAGGAAGGAGACCGATGTTGATGCACCACCCACGTCGCGTCGCCCGATCGAGGCGATCTTGAAGACACCGCGCGAGAGGGCCGAGGAGAAACGCCAGGAGAAGCTGGATCTGGTCCGCGAGCAGGTTGAGAGTGGTTCGCTGGTGATCCGCAAGATGACGAAGGATGAGCGCCTCCGGTATCCGCCCAAGCCCGATGAGCCTAAAGGGCCGGCGAAGCGATGACGATGCGCGATCGAGAGGGACTGATCGCCCGGATCCGCCAGATGCGCCGCGTACCCACGGCCGGGGATGGACAGGACACCCGCGCCGCCGATCCAGAGGTTGGCCCCATGCCGGCGCTGCAGGCGCGGGTCGCGCACCTGGAGCGGTTGGTCGAGGGTCTTCAGGACTCCGTGCACCGGGAATCGGAGCGACACGCAAAGCTGATCGCCGATCTCCAGGCGCAGATCGAGCCCTCAGCGATGAGTGCCGCGCTTGCCGAGGATGCGCGCAATCGCGGGCTGTGATCGCCGGCCGTGAGTGCATTCTTCATCCCCGGCGTCGGCACTGACCCGCACGTCGTCGAGCGCGCATACCTCGATATGCGAACGCGCGTCGAGCTCGAGCTTGGCGCCCGCCCGAGCGCTCGTCGAATCGCGAAGCTGTGGACACGCCGCGGCAGCATGGACTGCATCACCGAGGTCGGAACACCAGACCCGCTGAGCGGCGGCATCGTGCTGGCGATCTTCGACATGGGCGAGCGCCGGCCATTCGTCGTGTGGCGCAGACCGGACGGCGGAATTCCGACCGGCATCCGGGAGGTCCTCGGCAACAGCGCATATTCGGTGGTGGAGTTCGACCCGTGAGCTCGAGCAGCGAGCTCGAGCTCGCAGAGGCCGATGCACGCTACATCCGGGAGCGCGTCGCTCTGTTACGAGCCAAGCTGTACGGGAGGGGCTTGGGCTCCAGCGCCCGGCTGGAACTGCTCGAACGTGAGTCCGAGCGGTCCGAGCGGCGGCTACGCGAGTTGCGTTCCAAGCAACCGCGCTGACGACCCTATTCCCGCGCGATCATCGCCGCGGCGGCGCGCTCGAGGTCCACGTAGGGATCGCCGCTGACGTCCACCGCGACGGTCCGGATCGTGCCGCCTGTGAACGCCCATGGCCGCCGTCCCGGGAAGTCATCGGTGACGTTGCTGGTCGCCCGGCCGACGATCAGGTCGGTCCCGGAGAGCCCGAAGGCCGCGGCCTGGGTCTTGACCCGCCCCTCCCCCACCTTGTCGTCGCCGTGGAACAGCGACACCATGCCCGTCGAAATGCCGGGCGGGTCCTCGCCGTCCTTCTCGAACGACGCGGACAGGATCAGGCCCTCGCCGGTCGGGACGTCCTCGGTCCCGACGACGAGCTGCTCGAGCATCCCGACGAAGTTGTAGACGTAGTGCAGGCGCCCGGCCTTGACGTACAGCGCGTGGCCGCCGAAATGCGAGCCCTGCGAGAACAGCACGCCCGAGGCGCCGGCACCGGGGATGTCGACCACGGCGGCGACGATGTAGTTGCGGTTGCGGATGTTGACCGCCTGCGCCTCGGGAACGCCGGCGGTTTCCGGGTAGTACAGATAGCGGTCGCGGGGGCTAGTGAGCTGCGGTCGCGGCGTGTTCAGGATCTCGATCGCCGAACGGTCGTCGAGCGGGAACGCCCCGTTTGCGCCGGCCTGCGCGAACCACAGGCTGACGAGCTCGCGGACCTTGTCGGGGTGTTGATCGGCAAGGTCGTGGACCTCGGCCCTGTCAACCTCGACGTTGTACAGCTCCCACGTGTCGTCGTTGAAGTGGCTCCAGCCGCTGATCGTCGGGTGCGTGCTGATCGCCTTCCAGCCCTCGTGCCAGATGCCCCTCGAGCCGAGCATCGAGTAGAACTGCGTCTTGCGGCGGCCCGGGGCGTCGGCGTCGTTGAAGCTGTAGCGCATGCTCACGCCGTCGAAGCCGCTCTGCACGTGGCCCTTGATCGTTTCGGGCGCCTCGACGCCGAGGCAATCCAGCACCGTTGGGACGATGTCGATCGCGTGGTGGTACTGGTGGCGGATCTCGCCGGCGGCGGTGATCTCCTTTGGCCAGGAGATGATGCACGGGTCGGTCGTGCCGCCGTTGAACTCGTAGCGCTTCCACATCTTGAACGGCGTGTTGAAGGCCATCGCCCAGCCGTTGGGGTAGTGGTTGTACGTCTTCTCGCTCCCGAGATCATCGAGCAGCGCGAGGTTGGCCTCGACGTCGTCTGGAATGCCGTTAAAGAACTTGTTCTCGTTGACCGAGCCGTTCGGTCCACCCTCGCCGCTGGCGCCGTTGTCGGAGACGAGCACGATCAACGTGTTCTGGAGTTGATCGGTCTCGTCGAGGTAGTCGAGCAGCCGTCCGATCTGGTGATCGGCGTGGGCGAGGAATCCGGCGTACACCTCCGCCATTCGCGAGAACAGCCGCTGCTCGTCATCCGACAGCGAGTCCCACGGGCGCGTGGTGTCGATCGCGGGGAAAGGCTGGCCGTCCGGGCCGCTCCGCGTCTGCGGCGTGCCGATCGGGTTCATCGGCGGCAGCTTGGTGTCCTCGGGGACGATGCCCAGCTGCTTTTGACGCGCCAGCGTGCCGTCGCGCATCGCCTCGTAGCCAAGGTCGAAACGACCCTTGTACTTGTCGATCCACTCCCTCGGCGCCTGGTGTGGCGCGTGGCACGCGCCCGGGGCGTAGTAGAGGAAGAAAGGCTTGTCGGGGGCGACCGCCTTGGCGTCCTTGATGAACTGAAGCGCCTTGTCGGTCAGGTCCTCGGTGAGGTGGTAACCGTCCTCGGGCTGAGCGGGCGGGTCGACGGGATGGTTGTCGTACACGAGATCGGGGTGCCACTGGTCGGTCTCAGCGCCGAGGAACCCGTAAAAGCGCTCGAACCCCCGGCCTCCGGGCCAATTGCGACGCGTCGAGGCCAGATGCATCTCGTCGGTCGGGCACAGATGCCACTTGCCGGTCATGTACGTGTTCCATCCGCGCTCCCCGAGGATCTCGGGGAGCATCCCGTTCTCCGGCGGGATCGTCCCGCTCGCATTGGGAAACCCGATCGCGGCCTCCGTGATGCACGCCATGCTGTTGCGGGTGTGGTTGCGCCCGGTCAGCAGGCAGGACCGCGTAGGCGAGCACAGCGCCGTCGTGTGCCATTGCGTATACCGCACGCCCTGCGCAGCGATCCGGTCGATGTTGGGCGTCTCGACGGGACCGCCGTAGCAGCCGATCGCCGAGAACCCGACGTCGTCGAGCACGACGTACACGACGCTCGGCGCGCCATCCGGGGCCTTTGGCGGCTCAAACGGCGTCCAGTCGGGCTCCGAGTCGCGAATGTCTACATTGATGACGCCCCTGAACGGCTTGCTCACTTCAACCACCATCCCCGGTTCATGTCGATCTGATGACTGCCTGCTTTCAGCGTCGCATCAGACCTGCGAGCGGCATCACCCGAATCAGATGATTCGGCTCGATCACCGGCGGTTCACGCTGATCGGGTGACGTTGGCAAGCGCGCGCAGCAACGGCGTTACGGAGATGGTCGAGATCCCGGCGGGTCCATTTCACATGGGCTCGGCCGCCTTCTATCCCGAAGAACAGCCTGTCCGAGAGGTGCAGGTCGGCGATTTCGAGATCGACCGCGGCCCCGTGACGGTCGCGCAGTTCTCCCGGTTTGTCGAACAGACCGGCTACGTCACGGTCGCCGAGCGCGTGCCTGACGCAGCCGATTACCCCGACGCCGATCCCTCGCTACTCGTCGCCGGCTCGGCGGTGTTCCATCCCACTCCCCACCCCGTCCCGCTCGACAACCCCGGGCGGTGGTGGGCATACGTGCCAGGCGCAAGCTGGCGCCACCCCTGGGGGCCGGCCAGCGACAACACCCAGCGCCAGGACCACCCCGTCACGCACGTCGCCTACGAGGACGCCGAGGCGTTCGCCCGATGGGCGGGGAAGGAGCTCCCGACCGAGGCCGAATGGGAGTACGCGGCGCGCGGCGGCCTCGACGGCGCGACGTTTGTTTGGGGCGACGAGCCGACGCCGGGGGGCGAGCTGATGGCCAACCACTGGCAGGGCGATTTTCCGTGGCGCAACACCGGCGCCCGCGGCTGGCGCGGAACCACCCCGGTCGGGCTGTTCCCGGCCAACGGCTACGGGCTCCAGGACGTGACGGGCAACGTGTGGGAATGGACGTCGGACTTCTACGACCCCCGCGGCGCAGGCCCGGACGCTCCGGCGAGTCCCTGCTGCAGCCCCCCGCTCAACCCGCGCGTCGTCAGCGCCGAGGCGAGCTATGACGTCGGGCGTCCCGGTGCGCACATCCCCCGCCGCGTGATCAAGGGGGGCTCGCACCTGTGCGCGCCGAGCTACTGCCTGCGCTACCGGCCCGCCGCGCGCCAGCCGGAGGCAATCGACACGTCCACCAGCCACATCGGCTTTCGCTGCGTGATCCGCTGACGATGCGCGAGGACGTCGCCTCACCCGAGCAAGTGCGGGCGCTCGCCCGGTCGTGGTGGATCGCGGTCGCGCTGGGGGTGCTGAGCATTGTCGCCGGCGGCGTCGTGCTCGCGCGGCCCGATCACAGCCTCCGGGCGCTCGCCGTGATCATCGGAATCTTCATCCTGATCGACGGGATCGTCGAGCTCTACTGGGCGATCGTCCACCGGGTACAGAGCACCGCCACCGCCGCGCTGCTCGGAATCCTGAACGTGGTCGTCGGCGTGTTGCTGATCCGGCATCCGATCGCCGGCGTCCAGGCGGTCGCGCTGTTCATCGGCATCTGGCTGATCGCCGTCGGCGTCGTTCGCGCCGTCGTAGCGTTCGACGGACCGGGCGT
>DASYFZ010000367.1:0-2353 GCA_036000295.1 Solirubrobacteraceae bacterium | reverse complement strand
GTGTGAGATCGTCGCGGCGGCGAGGTCGCGCACGTCGTGACCGTCGATCTTGACCGCACCTTGCTCGACGTCGTACAGCCGCGGGATCAAGTACGAGATCGTCGTCTTGCCCGCTCCGGAGGGGCCGACGAGCGCCGCGAGCTGCCCGGGCGAGACCAGCATCGAGACGTCGCGCAGCGCCTCGTCGGGCGCGGGAGCGCCGCCATCCTCGCCGCCCCCGTAACGAAACGACACGTGATCGAGTGCGACTTCGCCGCGAATCTCGCTCGCGTCGAGGCTGAGCGCTTGCGGTCGGTCGGTGATTCGCGGCTGAAGGTCGATCAGCTCGAAGATGCGCCCGAACAGCGCGAGCGACGATTGGACGTCCACTGACACCTGCAGCAGCTGGTTGATCGGGAGCAACAGCCGGCTCTGCAGGGTCGTGAAGGCCACCAACGTCCCCGCCGAGAGTTCGCCGTGAGCGCCCTGAAGCCCAGCGACCAGGTACACGAGCGCTGGGCCGATCCCGAAGAATGACTGCGTGACCGCGAAGAACGATCGCCCGACGATCGCCTGTCGGATCTGAAGGTCGGCCTGATGGGCGTTCTCGGCGCGGTAGCGGTCGACCTCGTGCTCCTGGCGCCCGAACACCTTGGCCAACAGGATCCCCGACACCGACAGGGTCTCCTGCGTGATCGAGCCCATCGCCGCCAGCGACGCCTGGGTTTCGCGGCGAGCCTGTCGCCGGGCGCGTCCGACCCGGCGGCTGAACAGTACGAACGCGGGGGTCGCGGCCAGTGAGATGGCCGTCAGCAGCGGCGACAGAAGCAGCATCGCGACCACGGATGAGATGAGCGTGACCACGTTGCTGACAACTGACGAGGCCGTTGAGGTGATGGTCGTCTGCACGCCGCCCACATCGTTGGCGAGCCGCGACTGAACCTCGCCGCTGCGAGTCGCCGTGTAGAACGCCAGCGACAGTCGCTCCAGGTGCTCGAACAGCCGGTTGCGAAGCTCCTGCAGCACACGGTTGCCCACGACCTCGGTCAAGTACGCCTGGGCGACATTCAGGACCCCGTTGACGATCGGGATCGCGATCATTGCCGCCACCAGCGGATACAGCACCCCGAGGTCGGGGCCGCCGGCGACGAACAGGGCGTGGTCGAACACCTGCCGGACCAACAGCGCGCTGATCACGCTCAGCAGCGACGTCGCCAAGATCATCGCGACGATCACAGCCAGCACACCGCGATGGGGTTCAAACAAGCGCACGATCCGCAGGCCCAGCTTCGGCGGATCGGCGTGAGCACCAGATTCGATCATCGCCCGAGCCTAACCACGCGCAGGTGCGGGCATCGACGCCGGGGACACCAGGGAGTCGGCCAGGGCGCACACGGGCGCTAGGCAGAGGCGAGGGCGACACGCTTGCACAGCCAACGCGCGCACAGGAGGGAGTGAGGATGGCGAGCTTTGACTACGACGTAGTCGTTGTTGGTTCCGGGTTCGGTGGGAGTGTTGCTGCGCTCCGTGCTGCGGAGAAGGGTTATCGGGTTGGGGTGTTGGAGTCTGGTCCTCGCTGGCCGGACGAGAAGATTCCGAAGAGCCAGTGGGATTTGGCGCATTTCGTGTGGTTTCCGGCAGCGGAGCTTTACGGGGTTCAGCGGATCGAGTATCTCGACGATGTGCTGGTTTTGTCGGGCGCGGGGGTGGGTGGTGGTTCGCATGTGTATGCGAGCACGATGTATGTGCCGCCGAAGCAGTTCTTTGATGCGCCGGAGTGGGCAGGGATCACCGATTGGGCCGGTGAGCTGGCGCCGTACTTTGATCAGGCTAGGCGGATGTTCGGCGTGCAGCGCTATCCGTACATGCCGACCGATGTCGATCGCGCGATCGCGCAGGTAGCGATCGACATCGGCCGCGGCGAGACTCATAACAAGGCTCCGTTGGCGGTGTATTTCGGCACGCCCGGGGTTGAGGCCGAGGATCCGTATTTCGGTGGCGTCGGGCCGCGGCGGACCGGGTGTGTGTCGTGTGGCAACTGCAACAACGGCTGTGGGCGCAACGCCAAGAACAAGGTGACGACGAACTACCTGTACCTGGCTGAGAAGCTGGGCGCGAAGGTTCACGACATGCACGAGGTGTTTGACCTGGTGCCGTTGGACGGAGGTGGGTTCGAGGTGCATGCGCGTCACCCCGGCTGGGCGCAACGCGCGGCGCACGCCCACCAGCACACGTATACCGCCGGGCAGGTGATCGTGGCCGCCCACGCGTACGGGTCGGCCAAGCTGTTGCATCACATGCAGCACAAGGGTCGCCTCACCGGCCTGTCGAGCGAGCTCGGTAAACGCGCGCGAACGAACTCCGAACAGCTGCT
>DASYFZ010000351.1:0-5946 GCA_036000295.1 Solirubrobacteraceae bacterium | reverse complement strand
AGACATTCGCCGGGTTGGCCGGTGCGGGCGATCTCGTCGGCGCGGTCGTGTCCAAGTCATCGCACAACCGTCGCGCCGGTGAGCTGCTGGCCCAGGGTGTCCCCGCGGCGGACATCGAGCGATCGATCGCGCAGGCGGCCGACGCCGTCGAGTCGGTCGAGCTGCTGGCCAACGTGGCGCGCGACGCGCAGATAGCAACGCCTGCCCTCGATGGCCTCGCAGCCCTCGTGCAGGGCCGGATCGACCCCGGTCAGTGGACAGCCGCGGTGACCGAGCCGGCACGCCCTCGTCGATCGCGTCCCGCCCGCGTGGCATAGGCGGATGTACGCTCCCATGCGGTGCCGGACGACCTTCCCAAGACAAAGTCGGAGCTCGATGCGCGTTTCACCGAGCTGTACCGCGCCCACCTGCGCGACGTGTACTCCTACAGCTACTACCGGGTGGGCAACCACCACGATGCCGAGGACCTCACCGAGCAGACGTTCCTGCAGGCCTACCGGCACTTCGAGCGGGCGCTGCGCGAGTCAAACGGACGCCCGCTGCGGCCGTGGCTCATCCGCATCGCCCACAACCTGGCGGCCAACTTCTATCGCGACCGCTCGCGCAAGCCTGAATCGGCGATCGAGGATGCCGGCACGATCTCCACGCCGCACACGACCGAGTCACTGGTTGAGGGACGCGAGGAGCTCAAGTCGATTCTCGACGGCGTCCAGCAGCTTCCCGACGACAGGCGGGAGGCGCTGATCATGCGCTTCGCGCTGGGCATGGACAACCGCGAAATCGCCAGGGCCCTGGGACGCACCGACGGCGCCACCAAGGTGCTGCTGCACCGGGCGGTCCGCCAGCTCGAGGGGATCGTCGCTGAGACCACCGCCGACACCGCAGTGGGAGAGAGCTCGTGAGCTCGGGGACCACCGACTTCGAAGCCCTCCTGCGCGAGGCGCTGACCCCGGTTGACCCGCCCGCCGATCTGGTCGCCAGGCTCGAGCTGACGCTGGTCAACCTGACCGAGCTGGCCCAGGAGGAGCTCGATGCGTGGGAGCTGTCGGCGATGCGCGATCCGCGCAACTGGGTTCGCCCCGCCGCGGCCGCCGTCGTGGGCGTCACCGCCGGCACCGCGCTGGTGGCCCTGCGAGTGCGCAGCCGCCACCGGGTTCGCAAGCAGCAGTCGTCGGGCCTGATGGACCTCGCCGAGCGCACGATGCACGACGTGGCCGACGAGGCGCGGCGGATCCTGCCTCGCCGCTAGCGCCGCAGGTAACCCTTAACACCCACTGCTAGCGTCTGCTCCGTGGCCGTCTGCTACCGCCATCCCAATCGCGAGACCGGCGTCTCCTGCTCCTCCTGTGGCCGGCCGATCTGCCCGGATTGCATGACGCCGACCCCGGTGGGCATGCGCTGCCCCGAATGCGCTCGCGACCGGACCAAGGTCAAGACGATCGGCACGGCGCCATCCGCGCCGGTTGTAACGCAGGCGCTGATCGTGATCAACGTACTTGTGTTCCTGGCGGAGACCGCGAGCGGGGCGCCACTCGGAGGCGGGGGTGGCGGCACCGTCTACCTCCACGGAGCGCTGTTCGGGCCGTCGATCGAGCAGAACCACGAGTACTGGCGGATCGTGACCTCGGGCTTCTTGCACGCCGGGATCCTGCACATCGCGCTGAACATGTTCTTCCTGTACATCATCGGCCGCACGCTGGAGCCGGCGATCGGCAGCGTCGCGTTCGCGGCGATCTACTTCACGTCGTTGATCACCGGCTCGTTCGGGGCGCTGCTGTTCCAGCCGGACTCGTTGACGGTTGGCGCGTCGGGCGCTTGCTTCGGAGTCCTGGGCGCGCTGATCGTGGTCGCCTACTACCGGGGGATCTCGATCTGGCAGAGCGGCCTCGGTGCCACGCTGCTGATCAACATCGTGTTCTCGCTAAGCATCAACGGGATCTCGATCGGCGGTCACCTCGGGGGACTTGTCGGCGGGGCGATCACCGGCTGGCTGTTCGTGCAGCTCGGCGAGCGCAGGCGGATGCCCGCGATGGCGGTCGCCGGCTGCATCGTCATCGCGGCGGCCAGCTTCGCCGCCGCAATCGCGGTGGCCGGAAACACCGGGCTGGCGCCTCACGGCATCGGCTTCACCTAGAGCTCGACCTAGAGCTCGACGGTCAGCGCCTGGCCCGGCGCCGTGGGGAAAAGCTCGGGATGCAGGATGTGGGCGAGCAGCTCGAGGCCGTCGATGATCCGTGGCCCGGGTCGCGAGAAGTACGACGCCGCGTCGACCGCCACGACCTCGCCGGCGCCGATCGCCGCAAGCTGATCGCGGTGCATCTCGGCTTCTCGGTGCGCGATCTCGGCGTCAAACCCGCACGGCATCACGACGACGACGTCCGGTTGTGCGGCCTGCACCGCCTCCCAGGGGATCTGTTGTGAGTGCTCGCCGGCGAACCCGAGCACATCATCGCCGCCCGCGTACTCGATCAGCTGAGGCGTCCAGTGCCCCGCCGCAAACGGCGGATCCAGCCACTCCAGCGCCGCTACCCGAGGGCGGCTATGGGCCTTGCGCACGGCGACGCGGACCCGGTCGATCCGTGCGGAGGCGTCCTGCACGAGGTCGACCGCGGCGTCCTTTGTGTCGGTGGCTTGGGCGAGCGTCCGGGCGTCGCCGAGCACCTCGCCGATCGTCCGCGGGTCGAGCGAGATCACCTCCGGGCGCGGATCGAGGCCTTTCGCAAGTTGCCGCACGTCGTCGTAGGACACCGCGCACACCGAGCACAGCGCCTGGGTGACGATCAAGTCGGGATGCAGGGCCGCGAGCGTCGTGGTGTCGAGCTCGTAGATCGACTCGCCTGCCAGGGTGCGCTCCTTGACGGCGGCGTCGATCTGGGCCGAGGTCAGCCCGGTCGGGAGCACGTCACGCGTGATCTTCGGAAGCTCGAGAGCGGCAGGGGGGTAGTCGCACTCGTGCGTGACGGCGATAAGGTCGGGTCCAAGACCGAGCGCGAACAGCATCTCGGTCGCGGAGGGGACGAGGCTGACGATCCGCATCAGTCGTGTTTGTAGCAGCGAGACACCAGGGAACCTGGACCACATAGAGGCAGGTTCGGAAACCAAGGAGGAACGATATGGCAGACCTGCTCGGCGAGGGCGAGATCGAATCGAGGCTGGTGGGCCTCTCATGGGAGCGCGAGGGCGACGAGATCGTGCGGCACTGGAAGTTCGAGAACTTCGCGGACGCGATCGCGTTCGTAAACCGCGTAGCGGAGGCGGCCGAAGATGCCAACCACCATCCGGACATCCTCGTGTACGGCTGGAACAAGGTCCGCCTGTCGCTGACCAATCACTCCGCCGGAGGCCTCACCGACGCCGACTTCGAGATGGCGAAGGTCTTCGACGGGCTCAGCTGAGCCCGCCTCACGTGGCTTACAGAAAGTCATCCGAGTCCGTCGGATCTGCTGCTACCGTTCGTCGCGTCGCTGCATGAACGACGACGACCCATCCCGAAGTAGCAGCGCGAGGGCACGGGGCGCGCGCACGGAGAACTGCCCCGCTCGACATCGCCGGCCGGCAGGCGCGGCGATATCTGACGCGCCCAGGCAGTGAAGGCACTGCTAGTCATCCTCACGATCGTTCTGGTCGTGATGAACGCCTTCTTCGTGATGGCGGAGTACGCGCTGGTGCGCTCGCGCCGGACCAAGCTCGAGACGATGGCCGAGGAGGGGCTGCGCGGCGCTCGCCTCGCCCTGCATCAGGTCGAGAACATCGGCGACTACATCTCCGCCTGCCAGGTCGGGATCACGTTGGCCTCGATCGCGATCGGTGCCGTCGGCGAGCCGGCGATCGCCCACATCCTCGAGCCCCTGCTCGGACCGGCGCTCGGCCACACGGCGTCGATCGCGATTGCGGTGATCATCGCCTACGTCCTGATCACGTTCGCGCAGACGATCTTCGGGGAGATGGTCCCGAAGCTGTACGTGATCCAGCACGCGGAGGGGGTGCTGCGGCGGATCGCCCGCCCGCTGCAGGGGTTCAGAGTGCTGTTTCACCCGTTCATATTGCTGCTGACCTGGTCGTCGAACCGGCTGCTGCGCTCAATCGGCACCGACCCGGACGCCGAACCCGAGGCGGGCACGCCCGAGGAGCTCAAGCGCCTGATCGCCCAGTCCACCACCGGCGGTCAACTCGACATCGGCGAGGCGAACATGCTGAGCGGCGTCTTCCACCTGCACGAGCAGGAGGCCCGTCAGGTGATGACGCCGATCCCCGCGGTTGTCACCGTCGACGTCTCAGAGACCGTGACGGAGGCACTTCGCCGCTGTGTCGCCACCGGCCACTCGCGGCTGGTCGTCACCGAGGACTTCAACCAGGACCGGGTCAAGGGGATCGTCCACGTCAACCAGCTCGTCAAGGTGCTGATGAACGCGGGAGACGACGCCCACTTCGACAGGGTCGTGCGCGAAGCGCCGCTGGTGCCCGAAACCAAGCCGCTCGACGACCTGCTCGCCGATCTGCAGCGCGAGCGCACCGAGCTTGCGATCGTCATCGATGAGTACGGGCGGACCGCCGGCCTCGTCACGATCGAGGACATCATTGAGGAGGTCGTCGGTGAGATCTCCGACGAGACAGACCCGGCGGGCGGGGCAGTGCGCAAGCTGGCGAACGGCGATTGGTTCGTGCGCGGGCATGTTGCGGTCAGCGATCTGCAGGACTACGGGCTCGAGCTTCCGGTCGACACCGACGCCTACAACTCAGTCGGCGGGTTCGTTTTCGCCGAGCTCGGACGGCTGCCGAAGCGCGGCGACTCGATTGCGGCCAACGGCTTCTCGATCCGCGTCGAGTCGGTCCGCGAGAACCGCATCGAGGCGGTCCGGATCAGGCAGCGGCGGGAATCCTCGGAGGCCGCCACGCAGTCGTCCTAGGCGGCGCAGCCGGGCGCTTATCTTTGTGCTCGGTTACGAGTTGTTCACTTCTCCGCACGCGTTCGCATCATTCGTTACATTTCCGCGCAGGCAACGGCCGGCACGGCGCAGCGCGACAGGCGCCGTCCATACCGGTGGTTGAGAGGAGAGATGAAGCCGGCCCTGATCATCGGGCCGGCTTCGCCAGCTCACCAGAGGTTTTCAGGCGGGGCCCGGTTAAGAAGAAGCCGGCCCGCTGGGGACGGGCCGGCTTCGTGCTTCTGGGGAGGAGGTGCTGCTATGAGGTACGTCGCGACATGAAGGATGCGGCTCGGAGATGAATGAACGCTAAATACTTCATCGGAAGAGCCTCAGCATCTCGCTGCATTCCGCAGCATCCCGACACGGCCCCGTATGTGGCGAGGCAGGTGCGGAATCACTCGTAGGTGAAGAAGCCCTTCTTGGTCTTGCGGCCGAGCCAGCCCTCGTCGACGCGGTCGACGAGCTCCTGAGGCACGTCGGCGCCGATCTCCTCGCCGATCGCGAGCGAGACGTCGAGCCCGACGAAATCCAGCAGCGCCAGAGGTCCCATCGGCATCCCCGCACCGAGCGTCATGCACTGGTCGATGGCCTCTGGGCTCATGTCGGTCTGCGCCATCAGCTCGACGGCGTTGAACAAATACGGAAACAGCAGGCGGTTGACCACGAACCCGGGGATGTCCGGAACCTCGACCGCGGTCTTCCCGAGCGCTTCGCACAGGGCGTGGGTCCGCTCGCGCGTGCCGATCGAGGCCTCCTGCGGGAACGCCAGCTCGATCAGCTTCATCCGCGTCACCGGGTTGAACACGTGCAGGCCCACGAACCGGTCCGGATGGCCGGTTACCCGCGCCAGCTCGCTCACCGACAGCGATGACGTGGTGGTCGCGAACACCGCGTCCGGTCCGGCGTGCCCGGCTAGCTCGGTGAGCACTTCAGCCTTGCTCCCGTGGTGCTCGACTACCGCCTCGACGAGGAAGGTGGCATCAGCTAGGGCGTCGAGGCCGTCGACGACCTGTACGCG
>DASYFZ010000334.1:0-1846 GCA_036000295.1 Solirubrobacteraceae bacterium | reverse complement strand
TATCTGGGCTTTGACAAAAACCAGATTTCGATCTTCGGGCCCAGCAACAATCCAGTCGGGACCTACCAGCAGTTCGCGTACAACCTTGGGCAGACCGTGCTTCGGTCCGAGTCGGAATCCCACTTCCTGGCCCCCGACTGGCCGACGTTCGCCCAGCTCGACGCTTGGTCGCACAAATCACTCAAGCCGCTTTACCGGTCGACGCGCCGCAAGTACAACCCGGGCGTCCCGGAGATCCTGACCGAAGCGGAGATCGTCAGGCAGCGGACCGGATGGGAAGACGTCCGTGTTCCCACGCGAGTGGGCTGGCTGCAGCGTGAGATGGAGCCGATGCCGCACTTCGTGCTCTACGACGAGCAGGCCAACTTCATCGGCCGCGCCAAGCACGTGATGCTCTCTCCGGGCCACGGCCCGCTGTCATTTCCGCCGATGCTCGCTAGGGCGCGCAAGGACCCGGCGATCGCCGACCGGGTCGTGCAGGCGTATGAGCCCAAGCAGTACGCGCCCGGCGGGCGCTACATCGTGCTGGGCGCCGGCATCGCGTCGGTCAACGAGTGGGCGAACATCCTCGACGCTGGGGCCTCGGCGCTGGCGTTGACGCGTAGTCCACAGCCCGAGACGCAGGACCTCAACGTCCCCCGGTGCCTGTTTGAGTCGGTGGGCATCGACGCGTACACGCAGTTGCCGTTCAACGAGCGCATCGAGTTCCTCGGGCAAGTGCTACGCGGCACGCGTCCGGACCGGCGCGAATGGCTATCGCGGATCCACGAGGGCCAGAAGGAGGGGCGGTTCGACGCCCTCATCGGTGAGATCGACAAGATCGAACCCGGGCGCGCCGGCCTGCGGGTGCATGTCTCGAGCATGCACGGAGAAGATCCGGGCTGGCTCGACGTCACCGGCGTAGTCGCCGGCACCGGTTTCAACAAGTCCGTGCTGACGCTGCCGCTGATGCGCCGTCTGATCGAGTTCTACAACGTGCCGGTGACCGACGGCCGCATGCAGCTTCAGACCAACTGCGGCGTGCCAGGGCTCGACCTCCCAGAGTCGCGGCTGTGCTGCATGGGACTGATTGCCAACAACGTGATCCCGCACGGAGACACGATCGCCGGGCTGACGTTCATCGGCCGGCGGTTCGTGGCCGACTGCGCACGGGCCGAGAAGCTCAAGAAGCGGCCGTTCTTCTCGCGGTTGAGCCTGCAATTCTCGATGGGGAGCGACGTCGCGCAGGCGCTCCGAACCGTGGCCCCGACTCAGCAGTTGGCTTAGGGGATCAGCTCATGTGTCCGACTGTTCTAGGCCGTGTGCAGACCCGCTGGGCGATCCTGATCATCCCGGCGATCCTGGCGGCGATCGTTTCGCTCATCACCCAGAACGAAGGCTGGATCGTGCTGATCGGCCTGTACTTCGTTATCGGGGTGGCGCTGGACACCTGCTTTTACCCGTTCATCATCCGTTGGCAGCCGCCATGGCTGACGTTCACGCTGGCATTCGGCGAGTTCATCCTCGTGTTCATCGCGGCGCACTTCCTGAAGGTCGGCCTGACCAACCTGGAGGCGATTCTCGAGTACTGGATCGTGTGGTGGATCGCGATCTGGACGAAGGTCGTGATCCTCCCGCTGGTTTCGCTCAGCTGGATCGAGAACGCCGGCGAGTTCCGCTCGACGGACTGGTCGGTGGCGCCCGAGTACATCCCGCTGCCCGTGACGGCGTTCACGCCGACGCAGCAGACGGGTGGGCCGCCGGCGCTGGCACGTGCGTTCTCCGCCGCCGTGATCGAGATCCCCGAAGAGCTCAGGAATGCGCCGAGCCCGTCCGGGGTGTTCCAGATCCCGCAGGGCCTGCCGCC
>DASYFZ010000290.1:0-4970 GCA_036000295.1 Solirubrobacteraceae bacterium | reverse complement strand
CTGAAAGCCCCAGCTCGCAGGAATCCGGGTGTGGTCGAAGCGAATGCTGTGCGACCCGCTGCCCTTCAGCCCAAGCATGTCGCCCCAGTCGTCGAGCATCTGCCACTGGTCGCGAGGCGCGACGAACAGCAGCGTCGGCGGTGGTTCGTCGCCGCTTGGGTTGGGGAGCATCGCCTGGCCCATGTAATACGTCGAGTAGGGCGCGCCCGATGCGAACGCGACCTGCCCGTTGATCTCCCAGCCGTCGTCGGTCGGTGTTGCGGTGCCGACGGGCGCTGCCACGGATCCCGCTCGGAAGTCGCCATTGGCGAAGATCTGGTCCTGGGCCTCCGGCGGCCACCACGAGCCGACCATCAGCGCGTGGTTCATCGCCAGCCCGAGGCACCACGCGGTCGACACACAGCCGCGCGCCACCTCCTGGATGACCCGCACGTAGTCCGGCACGCCCAGCTCGAGCCCGCCGTAGCGGTGCGGGACGTAGAGGTGGTAGAAGCCGGCATCGAGGAACTCCTCGTGCATCGCCTGCGAGTAGTAGGTGCGCCGCTCGGTCTCCTCCTGGCCGGCGATCAGCGCCGGCCTCAGCGCGATCGCGCGCGCGACCAGCTCCTCCTCGGTCGTCGACGTGACCATCCTGTGATCTTGTCGGGCGGCCGATCGCTGTCAAGATGGGCCGCACGCGTCGTCAAGGCACGACGCACGCCTGGGCTTTACGCGCCGGGGATGCCGGCTTGGTGGTAGGCACACATGCGCGCTTCCTTGCCAACGGCCGCTCCAGCGACAACGCTCCGGTTCAGAACACCGAAAGGACCGCACATGTGCCGTTGGCTTGCCTATTACGGAGCACCAGTACTGATTCACGATGCGCTGTACACCCCTAACCACTCGCTGATAGACCAGAGCCTCAACTCACAGCTCGGCGCCGAACCCACCAATGGCGACGGTGTCGGGATTGGCTGGTACAGCAGCGAGCCGACGCCCGCGGTGTTTCGCAGCATCGAGCCTGCGTGGAACGACCAGAACCTCAGCGAGATAACCGCCCACGTCCGGTCCCCTCTGTTCTTCGCCCACATCCGCGCGGCGATCGGGTCCCCGGTGCAGCAGACCAACTGCCACCCGTATCGCCACCTGCGGTGGTTGTTCATGCACAACGGCTGCATCAACGACTTCGCCAAGATCAAGCGAGACCTCGTGATGGCGGTCGATCCCTCGCTGTACAACGAGATCAAGGGCTCGACCGACACCGAAGTCCTGTTCTACCTCGCCTTGACGCTGGGCTTGGAGGACGACCCGCCGGAGGCGATCTCGCGCGCGATCGGCCTGGTCGAGACGATGGGGCGCGAGCGCGGGATCGAGTTCCCCTTCCAGGGAACGATCGCGACCAGCGATGGCGAGAGCCTATGGGCGTTCCGGTACTCGACCGAGGGTAAGTCGCGCTCGCTGTTCGTCTCGCGGGACGCTCAGACGCTCAAGCATCTGTATCCCGAGCGGGAGATCCTCAATCAGCTCTCTGACAACGCCCGGCTGGTCGTGTCCGAGCCGATCGGCGATCTGCCGGGCGCGTGGGTGGAGGTACCGGAGTCGAGCTGGGGGGTCGTGGGCCCCGGTCGGGAGGAGGTCCACCAGTTGACGATCAAACACCCAACGACATCGGTGCCGGTCCCCGCCTGAGCTCACCGCGCAACCCCGTTCAGCTCGTCGACGACGCCGAGCAGGTCGCCCCGCCGGAAGAAGTCGACGGCGACCAGGTTGGGCAGCCTGTGCCGGATCCGCTCGCAAGTGCGGGCCCGAGCCAGCAACGCGGCGCGCGCGTTGACGATCTCGGCCAGCGAAGCACGTGGCGCCGGCGTCGTGTCGACCCAGTGATTGAGCAGGAACAGGGGCGCCGACGCGGGGCCGCGGTTGGGCCGGCAGCTGGCAGCCAGCTGTGACTGCTCGGTCAGCGCGGCCGCGGTCCGGAACCTGAACGGCGTCTCCTGGAGGCCGCTCGCATATGCGAGGTGGTACCACGGCACATCGCCCGCGTCGTTCTCGGCCATGACCACGAGCCGCTGCCCGGAGTCGATCATCTGCCTGAGCGTCGGAAACGGACCCAATGGCCCTCGGTACACGAGGTCGAGGAGGCCAGCCCGGTCGAACGCGCGCTCGATGTCGCCAGGCGTGACGCCCTCGTCCTGGTTGATGATCGTCATGACGGCGCCCGGGTTGGCGACCAGGAATGAGCGGATGTCGGCCAGCGCCGAGTCCAGCGACACGGCCCCCAGCTCGCAGAAGCCGTGGCATAGATAGATCCCGCGCTTGCCGGTGCCGGCGGGCCCGATACGGGCCCGCAGCCGCTCGGCGGCCTTCACGGCCGGCTCGCCGACCTCCTGCACGGCCGTCTCGCGCTTGGGCAGGCTCGCCAGGTCTGTGCGGACCCTGCCGCCACTGGACTCTCCGTAGTAGGTGTCGATCAGCAAACCCCGGACCCCGTAGGCCAACTGGTCGGCGATCGTCCCGTCCTGCTGTCCGAAGCTCCACGTCGGGATCGTCACCGACGCCATCGAGTTGTGGGTGGCTGCGAGGGCGACGTCGTTGAACGGACGGCTGCACAGGGCGGTGAAGCCGTTGCACGTCTCAGGCGCGGCGGCGGGCGCCTCAGACCCTTCACCGGCAACGATCATCGCCGCGGCGCCGCCCAGCACGATGACGACGAGCGCGACCCAGCCCAGGCCTGGAACCGACCGCCAACGCGCGCGAGGACGTTCAGCCCGCGCCGCGGCGGCGCGCCGGATCCACACGGTCGCCGCCTTTGCTCCGCGATAGACCACGTAGATGCCGACCGCGACCGCAGCGAGGGTCAATGCTGCGGCAGGCTCGAGCAGGATCGCGATACCGGCGGCGATCACCGCCGCGGAGCGCCCGAGCCCAACGCGAATCGGCACATCGTCTCCGGTGAGCAGCCGCCTCCAGGTCGCGCCTTCGGCCAGGCGAGGCTGCGACGCGATGGCGGCCACCACGGCTCCGGCAGTGGCGGCCACCAGCGCCTGGCCGCGCAGGCCGCCGAGAAACGACCGCCAGACGGCCGCCGCGACGTCGCCGCGACCCGCGGGTGCCGCGTGCCGCACCACCACGCTGCCGACCACGTACACCGCGACGATCACCAGCCCGCCCACGGCGAGACTGGTGCCGAGCCGTCGAATCGTGGCGCGCCGGTCTGCGGACACCCAGATCGCAGCGAACGCGAGCAGCATCGCCACGATCGCAGCAACCCACGCTGCCGTGTAGACGCGCCGCGCGATTCGCACCAGATCGAGCACGACTGCCCCCGGGTGCAGAGTCAGGAGCGTCGCCACACGCTCGGCGCCGAGCTTCTGCGCCGCGCCGGGTGCAAACCGCGCGAGCGCTCCGTCGATCAATACGGCGGCGTCCCTGACGCTGACGAAGATCGCGCCACCGTGCTGATGTGTCGCTGCCCGGTGCGCATCCAACACGCCCCGTCGAAACAGCGCGGCAAACGCCTTGGTGCCGATGATCGAACCGGTGAGAGCCCGGATCGCGGGCCGCACCGCGACGAGGTCCCCGCTGCCACCATTGACGAACGCATCGGTCAGGTGATCGGCGACGTCGTCCTGCACGGCCTGGTCGCGGAGGGTGGCCACCGCGCGGTCGGCGAACGGCTCGGGCCTCAGCACCGCCCGCCCCAGGTACGACATCACCAATGCGAGCAGCGCCAGCACCACAGCAATGCCGCCGAGCGCCCGATCCACGGTACGTCACGGTAACGGCCGCCTCTGTCGTCAAGCAAACCCGGGCGATCTGGCGGCGCTACGGTGTGCCGCCTCGCCCGTCACCCCACGACCGTCCCGGGAGGAGTCCGTTGAACGACCGTCCGCCCCTACCGCCATTCACCCGTGAGACCGCGGCTCAAAAGGTGCAGGCCGCCGAGGACGCGTGGAATACGCGCGACCCCGAACGCGTTGCGCTCGCATACACCGAGGACTCGGTCTGGCGCAATCGCGACACGTTTCTCAATGGGCGCGCCGAGATCGTGGCGTTCCTCAGCCAGAAGTGGGAGCGCGAACTCGATTACTCGCTGCGCAAGAACCTGTGGGCATTTGACGAGAACAGGATCGCGGTGCGCTTCCAATACGAGTCCTGCGATCGCGACGGGCAGTGGTGGCGCAGCTACGGCAACGAGCTGTGGGAGTTCGATGAGCACGGTCTGATGATGCGCCGCGAGGCGAGCATCAACGACGTCAGGATCGACGAGGGCGAGCGACGCATACACGGCTCCCGTCCCGAGAGCGAGCGCGGCGAGCAGAACCCGGTCCGGTAGCGTGAGGCGAGCATGAGCATGCTTGCTGCGGCGTTCGCCCCGGTGCATCAGCAGTATCTGCTTGAGGCTCGGCAGATGCAGGCTCTGTCATTCGCCGTGCACATCCCGCTGGTGTGCTTCGGGATTGCGTTCCCCGCGATGGTGCTGTTCATGGAGTGGCTGGGGATGCGGACCGGCGACCCGCTCTACCGCACGGTGGCCCGGCGCTGGAGCCGGATCGTGCTGGCGCTGTTCGCGATCGGCGTGATCACCGGGACGATCCTCAGCTTTGAGATGGGGCTGCTGTGGCCGAACTTCACCGCGACGTTCGGCAGCGTGTTCGGGCTGGGGTTTGCGATCGAGGGATTTTCGTTCTTCATGGAGGCGATCTTCATCGGGATCTACGCCTATGGGTGGGATCGACTGTCGCCGCGAATGCACTTCCTGTCTGGCCTGCCGATCGTGGTCACGGGCTTCACCGGTTCGCTCACCGTGATCGCGGTCAACGCCTGGATGAACCACCCGGGCGGGTTCCGACTCGTCGCCGGCAAGGTCGTCGACGTCAATCCGTGGGGTGCGCTGTTTGGCAACTCGCTGTTGTGGTCGGAGCTGATCCACATGTACATCGCCGGATACATGGTCACGGGGTTCGTGATGGCGGGCGCGTACGCGTTGT
>DASYFZ010000219.1:0-2934 GCA_036000295.1 Solirubrobacteraceae bacterium | reverse complement strand
GGGGAGGTGCCGCTGAACGCGTTGTTGACGGCCTGCAGCGCGGCCTTGAACGGAAACAAGAACGAGATCGCATCGAGCACCGACTTCAGGCTGCCCGACACGGCATTGGCGGGGATCAGGGCGAGAAACGCGATCGGCAGCGACAACAGGAACGCCATCAGCGAGGCGGTGCTGACCTCCCGCGCAATCCCTCCGATCGCGACCCCGAGCGCGCCGAACGCAAGGCCCCCGAACGCAAGCGCCAGCACCCACAGCGGGAATCGCGCCCATTCGAGATGCACGAACAGCGACACGAGCATCGCCATCGCCAACGTCAGCACGCCCGCGCACACCGCCGACAGCCCGACCTTCTCCGACAGCAGTCCCGACGGCGAGACGAGCCCACGGATCAGCCGCGAGTAGGCGTTCTCTGAGCGCTCGATCGCCAACAGGCCGGAAGCCAGCAGCAACGCCACGAACATCAGCGACACGATCACGGCGATCGCCGCCGCGTACGTGGCGGTCGGCGTGGTCTTGCCGGCAAGCTGTGTCGTGTCGACGGTCAGCGGCTTGCCGATCGAGCCGAGCACGGGCGAGGCGAACCCGAGCCCCTGGATCGCGAGGTCGGCGAAGTTCACGACCTGCTTCAGGGCAGGGCGCAGCGGGGAGTTCGGCGGCAGCGAGGCGAGCGTCCCCTGGATGACCGCTCGCGAGTTGCGCAGTCCCAGCAACGGCACGTTCTGCCCGAGGAACTGCAGCTTGCCGCCGTTGAGCACCTGATTCAGATCGTTGACGGCGACTCGCAGCACCTGCTGGGAAACGGCTTGCTCGACCTCGTTGACGCGGGCGTTGATCGTCTGCTCGGCGAACTGGCGCTCGAGCGGGTCCTTGGAGTTGAGGATCAGCTCGACCGTCGGGTTGCCAACCCCCTGGGTGACGAGGCTCTCGATCTGGGCCGGGATGTCCGACGGGACGATCAGCGCTGCTGCGGCCTGGCCCGAGCGCACCTTTGCGATCGCCTCGTCGCGCGAGCTGACCTTCAGCGGGTTGATCGAGTCGAACAGCTGCTTGGCGTACTGCGAGATGTTGATCTTCTGACTCCCAAACGAGATCGTTCCCTGGCCGGGCGGCACTTCGTTGAGGATCGCCACCGTCGGCTTCCCAGGCGGGCTCGAAAGCGCGAAGCCGATCATCAGCGCGATCGCGATCGGATAGACGACAAGCAGGCCGACCAGCAGCGGCGAGCGCTTGAGGATCTGCAGGTCCTTGACGAACAGCCAGCGCAATGGCTCAGCCCGCGGTCCGCGGCCTCAGTGGCCCCGCTCGTGGAGGAAGCGCACGAACGCGGCCTCGAAGTCGCGCGACCCGCCACCCACCGTCTGCTCGAGCTCGGCCGGCGTGCCCGTGAACAGCAGCTCACCGTCGACCAGGACCAGCAGCCGGTCGGCGTAGCGCTCGGCCTCGGCGACGTTGTGGGTCGAGAACACGACCGTCGTACCGCCGCCGGCGAGGCCGCCGATGAACTCCCACAGTCGCTCGCGCTGGCGCGGGTCAAGCGACGCCGACGGCTCGTCGAGCAGCAGCACCGCGGGCGCGCACAGAAGGCCGATCGCGATGTTGACGCGCTGCTGATTGCCGCCCGACAGGCGCCCAACCTCGTCGTCGGCGCGGTCCTCCAGGTCCGTCTGGCGAAGCATCCGGCCGACGGCCTCCTCGGGATCGTCAAGCTTCTCCAGGCGGGCGAACAAGCGGAGGTTCTCGGCCACCGACAGCTTCGAGTACAGGGCGGGCTGCTGCGGGACCCAGCCGATCTTGCCGGCGGGCTGGAGCACCTCGCCTGCCGTGGCCGGGGTGACGCCGGCCAGAATCGAGAGCAGCGTCGTCTTGCCGGCGCCGTTGGGGCCGATGATCCCGACCAGTTGACCGGGCTCGAGCGCAAAGCTGATCGGGGCGACCGCCGTTCGCGACCCGAACCGCTTGGTTACCTCGCGGACGGCCAGGGTCGCGCCGTCGGTTTCGGTGCTCGTCGACAACGAGTGGAGGCTATTACCTCCGGCCGACTCGAACCTCAGGTTCGAGCGACGCACCACAGGACCGGCAGAAGGCATCGTGGGATCCGGCCGGCGCCCCGCAATCCGGACACACGCCCGGCTGTGACTGCGGCCCCAACGCGGCGATCGGGTTCATCGTGCCCCACGGCTCGAGCACCGTGTGGCGGCGCAGATACACGACCGTCTCGCGAATCACCGCGGCGATCGGCAGGGCGATCAGTGAGCCGACGATCCCGTACAGCTCATAGCCGAGCAACAGCGACAGGATGATCAGGATCGGGTTGATCCGCAGCGAGATCCGGAACACCTGCGGGGCGACGACGTGGCCCTCGAACTGCTGCAGGGCGATGAACATCAGCGTCACCCAGACGGCGCTGATCGGGTCGTTGAACAGCGCCACCAGGATCGCCGGTAGCGGGCCGATGATCGGGCCGATGTATGGGATGAACTCCATCAGCCCGTAGAAGGCGCCGAAGAACAGTGCGAAGCGCTGACCGTCGGGGAAGATCCCAACGATCCCGAAGATCCACAGGCCGAGAGCGGCGCTCGCGCCCATGATCAAGCTGAACAGGATCTGACCCCGGACGTAGCCGAACACGGCGCGCTGGATCAGCAGCGGGAAGTCGTCGTCGGGCGTGCCGTCGCCGTCGGGCATGATCCGCCGCACGAGCTCCCCGATCGATTTGCCGTACACCAGCAGATAGATCGAGAGCACGAGGATCAGGACCAGGTCGAACCCGATCGTGACGACCTGCTGGAGCAAGTCTCGCGAGAACGAGACGATGTCGCCCGAGCGCTTGAGCGCGTCCTTCTGGAGGGTCTGCAGGGCGGTCTGTCCCTGCTGCTGGATGTGGACCTTGATCCCGTGGTTGTCGAGGAACTTCTGGAGATTCGCGAGGTCGCG
>DASYFZ010000208.1:0-11775 GCA_036000295.1 Solirubrobacteraceae bacterium | reverse complement strand
GCGTGCAGGCGTTCGTCGATCGCGTCGGCGCCGGCGCCCGGCTGTGACCACATGGTCCGCAGGTGCTCGTAATCGGCGCGCCGGCACAGCGCGCACGGCCGATGACCGGCGGCCAGGGCCGTCGCCTCGTCGAGGAAGAAGAGCTCGGTGAAGCGGCCGGGCATCAGCAGCGCCGGCCGCTGCCAGCCGCGGAACTCGAGCTGGCATGCGATCCAGCGCTTGCCGTTGTAGCTGCGGCGAATCCGGCCCTCGGCGTCGTGCAGGCAACCGCGGTTGGCGTAGACCAGGCCGCGCTCGGGCGTGGCGATCAGCTCGCCGAGGGGCGTGACGCGGTTCTGGAGGGGCATTATCTAAGTGAGAACGACCCAGCGGACGGCTTCGTGAGGCCGCCTGGGTCTTAGCTGTTGCTGAGCGACGAATAGGACCCACGGACGGGCACGGGAGGCCGCATTGGGTCGTTTTCGTCGCCGCCCATGCGCCTGCCCGCCCTTAACCGGTCAGGCTGCCGTACGCGTCCGGTCGGCGCGTGGTCAGGAACGGGAACAGCTCCAACCAGTCCTGGCGCTGCTCGAGGTCGAGATCGGCGACGAGCACCGCGGGCTCGTCGCGGGGGGCCTGCACGAGCACCCGCCCGTACGGGTCGGAGATGAAGCTCGATCCGTAGAACGTCAACGGGCCCTCAACGCCGATCCGATTCACGGCCACCATGAACGTGCCGTTGGCGACACCGTTGCCGACGATCACCTGCTGCCACAGCGGCTGGGTGTCGAACTCGGGATGGTCGGGCTCTGAGCCAATCGCCGTGGGATAGATCAGGACCTCGGCGCCGGCCAGCGAATACGCGCGCGCGAGCTCGGGGAACCACTGGTCCCAGCACGTCGGGCAGCCCAGGCGCGCGCTGCTCTCGGTGCTCGGCAGCTCGATCAGCGGGAACGGGTCGCCGTCCGCGGGACCCGGCCGGAAGTAGTGATCCTCGTAGTAGCCCGTGGTGACCGGGATGTGCAGCTTGCGGGTGCGAGACACCAGCGTGGCGTCCGGCGCGACGACGATCGCCGTGTTGAAGCCGAGGCCGTCCGGGGCGTCGGCCCGCTCGTACAGCGAGGCGTGGACGTAAGCCCCCGTCTCGGACGCCAACGAGGCCGCGAACCGGAACGTGGCGCCGTCCTCGAGATCCTCCGGCTGCGCCCCGGCCGCGTCCGGCCCATCGGGCGTGATCGCAAAGTAAGGCGAGAGCGTGAGCTCCTGCAGGCACACGATCCGGGCGCCCACTTCTGCCGCGGCGCGGATCCCGTCGGCGAGCGCCGCCTGGTGCTCGTCGGGGTCGGGATGCCAGCGCTCCTGGACGAGCCCCACGCGCAGCGGCGGGCGCGACGGAGGCCGGGTTCGCGCGGGCGACGGTGGCGGCGGCCCGGCAATCAGGACTTTGGGTCTCTCGGTCATCTCAGCGAACAGGCACCTGCTGGGTGATGCAGTGCGGCCCCCCACCACCGTACGCCAACACGGCGCCCGGCACGGGAACGACCTCGCGCCCCGGGAACGCGGCGCCGATCAGCTCGAGCGCCTCACCCTCGCTGTCATCCCCGCAGACGGGCACGATCACGCCGCCGTTGCACAGATAGAGGTTCAGATAACCGACGGCAACCGTCTCGCCGGCGACCGAGACATACGGCAGGAACGGGACGTCGATCACGTCGATCCCCGCCCCGACCAGTCGCCGCCGGTTCTCCGCGCAGTTCTCGTAGTTCGGATTCCCGGCAGCGACACTCTGCAGCAGCGCCTGCCCCGGCCGCGTGAACGCGGCGATCAGGTCGACGTGCCCGTCGGTGTCGCGGTCCTCGACCAGCCCCATCCCCAGCCACACGATCGACTCCACGCCGAGCCACTCGCGCAGCGCTTGCTCGATCTCGCCCCGCGACAACGACGGGTTGCGGTTGGGATGCAGCAGGCACTGCTCGGTCACGAGCAGCGTTCCGGCGCCGTCGCCGATGATCGACCCGCCCTCGAGCACGATCGGCGCCCGCCGTACCTGGTCGCCCAACACCTCGGCAATGAGTCCACCGACCGCCGCGTCACGATCGAACGGCAGAAACTTCTCGCCCCAGGAGTTGAAGCGGAAATGCACCGCAACCCGCCCGCCGCCGCCGTCGTCGTAGACATAGATCGGGCCACAGTCGCGCAGCCAGGAATCGTCGAGCGGCAGCTCGACGACGTCGACGCCGTCGTCGCACGCCGCGCGCGCCAGCGCAGCATCGCCGGCATCGGCGGCGATCATCGTCACCGGCTCGAACCGGGCAATCGCATTGGCGACGGCGGCGTAATCGGCCCGCGCCCTCTCGAGCAGATCGCCCCACAGCTCCCGCCGGCACGGCCACCCCATCAAGGTGCGCTCGTGAGGCTCCCATTCCGCAGGCATCCGCATCGCACCGAGAGCCTAAACACCCCGTAAAACGTGCTCAAGGAATCCGCCTCAGGAGCCGAGGTACTAAGTAATGCGACCTTCTCGGCGCCTTCACCGGGCCTCCGTTGCGACTGCCGTGACGCTGGTCGGCGCTGCCACGATCGCGCTCGGCGCGTTCGAGGGCCTCGGCGCCTGGATCGGAGCGGTGCTCGTCGGCGGGCTGCTCGGCGGCGTCGCGACGCTCAGCGCAATCGGGATCGTCGCCTCTTCGGCCGGCGTCCTGTCGCCGTCCCGCGAACCTTCGGTGGACCCGGTCACGGGGCTCAACGGCCTGCACAAGCTCGAGGGAGACCTCGAGTCCGCACTTACCCGCCCGCTCCGCGACTCGCGCGTGGCCCTGTACGCATTCGTGCTGGATGGGCTGAAGAGCTACAACGACTCCTACGGGGAATCGTCCGGTGACGCGATGCTCGCGTGGCTGGGCCGAAAGCTGCGCGACGGGCTCGAGGACCGCGCCGCCGCCTACCGCCTGCGCGGCGCCGCGTTCGCGGTGCTCGTCAGCGGCAGCGAGTCGCTGGCGGCCGAGCTTCGATCCGTCGCCCACCACGCCCTGACCGAGATCGGCGAGGGCTTCACGATCACATGCACGGCCGGCGAAGCGGTGCTTGGCGGCGAGGCGCACTCGGCCCAAGAGGCGATCGAGCTTGCGACACGGCGCGCGCATGGCCGGCGCAACGCCGCTCGCGACGACGCCGACCTGCGGCCGATCGAGGAGTCGATCGACGCCTGGCGGCTGGTTGCGCCCGGCTACGACGTCGCTGCGCTTGCCGCCCGGATCGGGCGCCGGCTGGAAATCTCGGGCGACGAGCTGCACGATCTCGAGACGGTCGGCCAGCTGCGCGACGTCGGCAACATCGCTATTCCGAGAGCGGTGCTGACGCGCTCCGGTGGACTGCCCGGCCACGAGTGGGAGTTCATCCGCCTGCACACGACGATCGGCGAGCGGCTGCTCGCCACGAACTTCGAGATGGAGCACGTCGCTCGGCTCGTGCGCTCCAGCCACGAACGCTGGGACGGCTCCGGCTACCCCGACGGGCTCGCCGGTGAAGCGATCCCGCTCGCTTCACGGATCGTGTTCGTGTGCAGCGCATTTGCCGACATGACGACCGCGCGCCCCCACCGCGTGGCGCGCGAGGTCCCGGAGGCCCTGCGCGAGCTCGAGCGAGGAGCGGGCACGCAGTTCGACCCGAAAGTCGTGGAGGCGTTCCGCAGCGAGTTCAGCTCGCCGGCAGACCTCGAGGTCTCGATGACGCCGCCGGCCTGGGAGCGGGCTCCGGATGTCGCCTCAGGGCGCGAGGTGCAGGCGGTGCGCAACGGCCGCGGCCTGGGTCCGACTACTCACGCCTAGCTTGCGCAAGATCCGCGAGACGTGCACGCTGGCCGTCTTCTCGGCCATGAACAGCGCGGCGCCGATCTGCCGGTTCGTGGCGCCCTCGGCGATCAAGCCGAGCACCTGACGCTCGCGGTCGGTCAGCCCGAACGGATCCTCACTGTGGTCAGCAGGACCTCCGTTGCTTTCGGCGGCGCCCGGCGTCTCGGCCAGCGACAGCCGGGCGCGCTCACAGAGTGCGCTGATCTCATCAGTCAGCCACCTCGAGCCCAGCCGCTTTGAGATGTCCAGCGCCTCACGCGCGGGCTCTGCGGCGGCCGCGCGATCGCCTTGCTCGACGAGCGCCTCAACCTGGTTGAACAGCATCAGCGCCTCGCCGTAGGGCCGTTCGAGCTTCTCCCACTCCCGCGCCGCCTTGGCCCAGAGCTTGGCGTCGTTGCGCCCGCGAGCGCGCGCGAGCTCCGCGGCGCCGACAGCGCTCCATGCCCGTTCCACCGGGCCGCCGTCCTGGGCGGCGCCGCGCAGGCGCTGCGCGTGGATGCGCGCTCGGGCGATCGCGTCGCGTTCGTCGGCGCGCTCGCGCAGGTCGCGTGCGCGCTGGGCGATGTCGGCCTCGACGCGAGTCCCGATCGCGCTCACGCGCGCGATCCGCATCACGTCGTCGGTGCACACCTCGAGGCGGTCGAGCGCGTTGGCCACGGCGGCGCGGGCACCGGGGAGGTCGCGCTGCCGCCGGCGAAGCTCGCCGGCCAGCGCGCCGACGACGCCGATCCATTGCGGCTCTGACGACGTCGCCACCAGCGGCTCGATCTCCGCCAGCGCGGAAGCCGCCGTTTCCTCGTCGCCCTCTCCCAGCGCCAGCTCGGCTTCGCGGATCTCGCGGAAGATCAACAGCGTGCCGACGAGCTGCGTGCGCGACGGTGGGAGCTGCGCTCGCGCGAGCTTCCAGTCGCCCGAGTCGAAGGCGAGCTCGGAGATCGTCAGGCGGATCCAATCGTGGTTTTGCGTCATCCGACCCGGCGTGGCCCGCGCGCCCTCGTGGGCGACTTCCAAGGCCTCACGGGTCCGGCCCGCCAGGTTGAGCAGGTCGGCGAGGTTCCCGTACGCGTAGGTCAGGCCGTCGATGTCGTCGTTGCTGCGCGTGATCTCGATCGTCCGCTGGATCCGCGCCACACCCTCGTCGACGCGCCCGAGCGCGATCTCGGCCATCCCGGTCGTGAGCAGTACCTCGCCTTCGGCGCGTGAGTCGCCGGCCGCGATCGCCGATGCCAGCGCCTTGTCGCCGTCCTCGATCGCGTCGCGGAAGCGCCCACGCAGGAACCGCGTGCGGGCCAGCCACGCGAGCAGCAGCGCTCGGTTGCGGCTTTCCTCGCCTTCCGGGAGCAGCGCCAGCGCCTTCTGCGCGGTCTCCACGGCCTCGACGCCACGGTTCAGCGACCATTGGATCCGCGACAGGCGCGCAAGCAGTCCCGAGCGCCGTCGTGGATCGCCGTCCTCGGGGAGCTCGCGCAGGCCGCTCTGAAGCAGAACTTCGGCACGGGCGCGGTCGCCCGCGATCGCGTGCGCGGAAGCAGCGAGCGACAACAGATCGACGTGGTCCACCGGGACCAGCGACTCGGGATCGGAGACGCGCGGCCACAGCTCGAGCGCGCGCTCGGCGAGATCAGCGGCCTCGCCGTAGGCGTGCACATCGCGAGCCGCGAGCGCGGCGCGCACGGTGGCGCGCAGCGCTGCCGGCTGGTCGCCTCCGGCGGCGTAGTGGTTGGCGACCGTGGTCGAGCGCTCGACGCCCCACTCCTCGGAGCCGTTGGCCTGCTGCTCATACAGGTGGGCGAGCGCGAGATGCAGCTCAACCCGCTCGCCGGGAAGGAGATCGTCGTACAGCGCTTCGCGCAGCAGCGCGTGACGGAAGCCGAGGCGACCGTCCTCGTGTGCTTCGAGCACCTGCTCGGCAACGGCCTCGCGCAGTGCGGCGTGCAGCGCGCCGTGCTCGATCCCGGTGGCCTCGCCGATCATCGGCTCGTCCAGGGCCCGTCCGACGGCGATGACCCGCGCGGCACGCTGGGCCACGTCAGACAGCCGCTCGATCCGCAGCATGAACGCGTCGCGCAGACTCTGAGGCGTGGCGCCGCGGCCGTCGAGGCCCGCCGCCAGCAGCTCCTCGGTGTACAGCGGGTTGCCCTCGCTGCGCTTGAACACGCGCTCGACCAGATCAGGGCTGGGCGCGTTGCCGAGGATGTCGGTGAGTGCCTCGGCCAGCTCGGCGCGATCAAACGGCGCGAGCTCGATCCGCCGGGCGCGCTCGAGACGATCTAGCTCGGCGAGCAGCGGGCGCAGCGCATGACGGCGGTGAAGCTCGTCGCTGCGGTAGGTCAGGAGCATCAGCACACGCTCCTCACGAAGGCTGCGGGCCAGGAACGCGGCGAACGTGCGCGTCGACCGGTCGGCCCAGTGCATGTCCTCGAGAATCAGCACAACCGGCTGAAACTCGCCGAGCAGATCCAGCAGCTCGAGCACGGCCTCGAACAGGCGCAGCTGGCCGGCGGGCTCATTCTGATCTGAGGCGGGAGCAGCCTGATCGTCGAGGCCAGGCACGAGCGCGGCGAGCTGCGAGCGGCTTCCGCGGCCGAGCTGCTCGAGCGCCGGATGACATGCGCGCACCAACGGCCTCAGCGCTCCCAGCAACGGCGCGTAAGGAAGCTCGGCGTCGCCCTGCTCAACTGCCTCGCCCCGCAGGACGATGGCGTCATCGGCGTGGCGGTGCTCGAACTCCCTTACGAGGCGCGTCTTCCCGACGCCCGACTCTCCACCAAGCAACACTAGAGCCGGGCGTCGGTCGGCGGCCTCTCGGAGGCTCGCCTCAAGCTCCGAGAGCTCCCCGACGCGGCCGACGAAATGAGTGCTCGACAGTCGTCCACGCATGACTGAAGTATCCCCGGACCGCCCGTCGATGCGATCGGTCGTTATGCGAGGCGCGACGAAACTCCTCGGCAGAGCGCCGGAGGTCATCGATGCGCGCGGCTGCCGCGAGATCTGCAAACTGAGGTTGCATTCCAGGTTCCCTTCGATCGACTGCAACGTGATCTCAGAATGGACTGCGACGTCCCTGCGCACATCGGCAGAACGCAGTCAAGATGGGGCGTCCGGGCCTTAGCCGAGGCCGTTGGACCCCTTACCTCTTATCGCCTCCGCGACGACGCTCTCCGCGAGCGCGCAACCGGGATGAACGCGCGCGCATTGATGACGTCCAGCTCTCGCATTCGCTCCCGCAGGTCCGCATCGGAGACGTCGGTCCCGTCACGCACCGGCACGATCTGGGTGGCGTGCGCACGGGCGAGGTCGTCGAGCTCGCGCAGCTCGCCCGACTCGGCCAGGGTCTCGACGTCGGGCGGGATGTACCACAGCTCGAGCTCGTTGTCGTTGGCAAGCAGCGCCCGCGCAAGCGGGTACTGCGCGGGGTGGTAGAGCACGATCATCCGCGGCCGGCCCGGGAACGGCAGGCGCCGGGCCTGCCGGATGCCGACGGCGTTGCGCATCAGTCGCGGCGTGCGAAAGCGCGGCGGCTCGAGCGCGACCACTCGCGGAATCGAAAGCAACCCGCGGGCGTGGGCGCCGAGCTCGAACTCCTCGAGCTTGCTGGGGAGCAGCAGGACCGCGAGCGATTCGTCGTCTGGCTCGGGCATCATGAGCCTCCAGGGTTGGGGCCACGCGGCGCGACCGCCAGCGTCGCCAGCGCGACCGCGCGCGCCAGCTTGCGCCGCTCGGCATCGCTCTTGGCGCCGCGCCTGACGGTGACGGTCATGTAGCTGCCGCCGGTGGTCGGCGACGCGTTGGTGGCGAACAGCTGGCGCTCGGCGGGGATCCAGCCCGCGATCATCGGCCCCTCCGAGGCGTCCTTCGGGATCTCTCCCGGGTTGTGCACGCCAGGGGCGGCAGGGCCGTACACCTGCTCCTGGTGGGACTCGGTCGTGTTGAACTGGGTGTAGGCCTGAGGGGATTGCTCAGCGACCAGGTCAATGCGCACGCCGCCGCTGCGCAGCACACATTCGACGTTGGTCGGGTCGCGATCGGCGATCCGAACCGTGACCGCTGCGCCCAGGACGCTCGCCGCGGTGGTCTTCGCCTGTCCGCAGACGCGCCCGGGAACCGACGCCGGGTTTGCCTGCGCCGCAGACGTCGTGCTGGTGCTGCTGCCGCCACAACCCGCCGCCAACGCGCTGCACAGCAGCAGCGGGAGGATCGCCGAGCGGCCGACCGCCTACCCCTCCCCGGCTTCGCCGGCGTCATCGCTGCGCGCCTGTTCGCCGGCGGCGTCGGTCCGCGGCGCGTCCTTGCCGCCCGGCATCTCGTCGGCCGCGGTCAGCGGGCTGAGCGCGGAGCGCGTGGCGCTCGCGATCTCGGCTTCGCTCACGTGCCGCGGGTGATGACACGCCGCCACGTGCCCGTTCGCGTACTCGGCCAGCGGCGGCTCCAGCCGCGAGCAGATCTCGGTCGCGTGCGGGCAGCGCGTGTGGAAGCGGCATCCGGACGGCGGATTGATCGGATTCGGAGGTTCGCCGCCGATGACATCTCGCTTGCGCGCCCTGTTCTCGTTCGGATCGGGGATCGGCAGGGCCGCCAGCAGTGCCTCGGTGTAGGGATGGATCGGCTTGCTGTACAGCTCCTTGGCCGGCGACACCTCCATCAGCTTGCCGAGGTACATGACCGCGATCCGGTCCGAGACGTGGCGGACGACCGACAGGTCGTGCGCGATGAACACATACGACAGGCCGAGGTCGTCCTGAAGATCGTCGAGCAGGTTGACCACCTGTGCCTGGATCGAGACGTCGAGTGCCGAGACGGGCTCGTCGAGCACGATCAGGCGAGGTTCGACGGCGAGCGCCCGCGCCACGCCGATCCGCTGCCGCTGTCCGCCCGAGAACTCGTGCGGGAAGCGATTGACGTGCTCGGGATTCAGGCCCACCTGCTCCAGCAGTCCCCGCACGCGGTCCTGGACCTTGTCGCGGTCCATGCCGTGAAGCCGCAGCGGCGTTCCGATGATCTGGCCGACACGCTTGCGCGGGTTCAGCGACGCGACGGGGTCCTGAAACACGAGCTGGACCTCGCGGCGGACCGGATCCAGGCCCTTGCGCCCCAGATGCGTGATGTCCTGCCCGCGGAAGCGCAGCGTGCCCGATGTCGGCTCCAGCAGCCGCACGATGCACCGGGCCAACGTGCTCTTGCCACAGCCCGACTCACCCACGATCCCCAGGGTCTCGCCTTCTTGAAGTGTGAGCGAGACGTCGTCGACGGCGTGCACGACCCCGACAGTGCGATCGATCAGGACGCCCTGCTTGATCGGGAAGTGCAGCTCGACGTGCTCGACATCGATGAGCGGCTGGTGCCCGTCGACCGGCCCCGGCTCCCGCACCGCCGCCGCGTCGGCGCTCACGCCGCCACCGACGGGTCGGCCAGCCCGATGCGGCCCTCGACTTCTCGCCGGACGCGCTTGTCATCGACCTCGAGCCAGCATCGATCCAGGTGCTCGGGAGCGTCGCTGACCCGCGACTCGAGCGGTGGCACCTCCACGCAGTTGTCGAACGCATGCGGGCAGCGAGGGCGGAAATGGCAGCCCCGCGGCGCATTGACGAGCGACGGGGGCTGGCCGGGAATCGCCGGGAGCCGGCGCGGGGGATCGCGATCGACCCGTGTGATCGACCCCAGAAGACCCCAGGTGTAGGGGTGCTGGGGGTCGTAGAAGATCTGGTCCAGCGTCCCCTGCTCGACGACGCGCCCGGCATACATCACGATCACCCGGTCCGCGATGTCGGCGACCACTCCGAGATCGTGGGTGACGAAGATGATGCCGCTGTCGCCCTCGTCGCTGAGCTGGCTGATCTCGCGCAGGATCTGCGCCTGGATCGTCACGTCGAGCGCCGTCGTCGGCTCGTCGGCGATCAGCACGCTCGGCGACAGCGAGAGCGCCATCGCGATCATCGCGCGCTGGCGCATCCCTCCGGAGAATTCGTGCGGGTAGGCGCGCGCGCGGTCGCGTGCGCGTGGGATCCCGACACGCTCCATCAGGTCGACGGTGCGGTCCATCGCCTCGGACTTGGAGATCTTCTCGTGCGCTCGGATCTGCTCGATGATCTGGTCTCCGATCCGTTGCACCGGGCTCAGCGACGAGATCGGGTCCTGGAAGATCATCGCAATCTCCTTGCCGCGGATCTTCTCGAGCTGCTGCTCGCTCGCGGTCACGAGCTCCTCGTCGCGGAGCTTCGCGGAACCTGTGAACCGAGAGTTCGGGCCGCGAGTGAGGCCCATGAGCGTCATCGCCGTCACCGACTTCCCCGACCCCGACTCACCCACAATCGCAACGACCTCTCCTCGATCGAGCGTGAACGACACCCCGTCAACGGCGTTCACGAGGCCGTCCTCGGTCACGAACGTGACGTGCAGATCGTCGACGTCGAGGAGGCGTTCAGCCATCAGCCGGTGAGCCGGATGCGCGGATCCAGAAGCGCGTAGAGGACGTCGGAGAAGGCTCCGAACAAGACTACGAAGAAGGCGGTGAACATCGAGCCGACGAGGATCGGCGGCACGTCGAGGTTCCCGATCGCTTGCGCCTCGTACTGGCCGATGCCCGGAAGGTTGTAGATCGTCTCGGTGACGAGCGCGGCGCCTCCCAGCAGCGTCGCGAAATCCAGCCCGAACATCGTGATGATCGGCATCAGCGAGTTGCGGAGCACGTGGTGCCTGAACACCGCTTGACGAGGGAGGCCCTTGGCCTTCGCGGTCCGGACGAAGTCCTGGTTGACCATGTCGAGCAGGTTGGACCGCAGGACTCGGGAGTAGAAGCCGATCGACAGGATCGCGATCGAGATCCACGGCAGGATCAGGTGATAGACCCATTGCCACGGGTTGTCTCCGAACTTCACGTACCCCGTATTCGGGAACCAGGGCAGCTTGAACGCAAACAGATACAGCAGCAGCGCGGCTAACAAGAAGACGGGTATCGACACGCCGACGATCGCCGCGACCATCAAGGCGCGGTCGGTGAACTTGCCCACGCGTAAGGCGCTGATCGAGCCGAGCACGATCGACGCGAACAGCCAGATGATCCCCGCAGGGATCACCAGCGACAAGGTCACCGGGAACTTCTGCTTGAACTGATCGACGACGTTGAGATCGTCCTGATAATCGATCACCTGGCCGGTGAAGATCAGCTTCATCGTGTTGACGTACTGGACGTAGAACGGCTTGTCGAAGCCGAACTTCTTGCTCACCTGCTGCACGGTCGTGGGGGTGGCGTTGCGCCCGGCGATCGCCCGCGCCGGGTTGTAGCTCGGGATGATCTCGAAGATCCCGAACACGACCACCGACGTGGCGAACAGCAGTGCGATGGCCGACAGCGATCGACGAACGATGAACCGGGACATCAGGTCTTGATCCGCACCTGCGCCCTGGGGTCGAGCGCGTCGCGGATGCCGTCGCCGACGACGTTGATGCTGAGCACCGTGAGGACGAGCATCGCGCCCGGAATCAGCGCGTAGCTGGGCACGGTCTGGATGTACTGGATGCCGTCGGAGATGAGGCTGCCCCACGATGCGTTGGGCGGCTGCACCCCCGCTCCCAGGAACGACAGGTAGGCCTCGAGCAGGATCGCGTACGCCAGCATCATCGGGACGAACACGATGATCGTCGAGGCGACGTTCGGCAGGACCTCGGAGAACATGATCCGCAACGGCGACATGCCCTGCACCCGGGCGGCATCGACGAAGTCCTGCTCGCGGACTCGCAGAACCTCTCCGCGGATCGGCTTGCCCAGATACGGGATGTAGATCACGCCGATGATCAGCGCCGGGATGAACAGCGAGTTGCCCTTGATCGGACCGATTCCGCCGAGCGCGAGCGCGGTGCCGACCGCGACTCCGAGGATCACCGGCGGGAACGACCAGATCAGCTCCATCAGCGGTCTGAGGATCGCGTCGATGAAGCCCCGGAAGTA
>DASYFZ010000158.1:0-3056 GCA_036000295.1 Solirubrobacteraceae bacterium | reverse complement strand
TGGAGGGCGTCAGCCGCTGAGCTGCGAAGCGCGACGATCGTCAGCGGTAGGCGACGTACACGACCCCGTTCTCGTAGGACTCGCAGGCCGCGAGCTCGAAGCTCCGGGGGCTCGCCGCCTCGGCGAAGAGCCGGGGACCGGCGCCGCGCGTCAGCGGGTAGACGAACAGGTGGAGCTCGTCAACGAGCCCGTCATCGAGCATCGCGCGCACCAGCGTCCCGCTGCCGCTCACGTAGATGTCGCCATCGACGTCGCCCTTGAGAGCGCGGATCGTCTCCGGGTCGTAGGGCCCGATCAGCTGCGAGTTGCGCCACGTCGCCTCTGTCCGCGTCCCCGAGACGACGTACTTGGTGGTGTCGTTGAAGAACGGCGCCCCCGGGTCGTCCTCGACGGTTCGCGTCGACCACGCCGGCTCGAACATCTCATACGTGGTGCGGCCCAGGAGGATCGCCCGGCAGCGCCCGACCACCGCGCCGATCGCCTCCCCCATCCGCGGAGCAAAGCCGAACTCCGCCGTCCACGTCGGCGCGTCGATGACGCCGTCGAGGGTCATGAACTCGTGCACCTGGATTGCTCCCATGGATGTCTCCTCCGTCTCGCGGTGTGCAGTTTCTCTCCAGTTTGACAAAACGTAACGTGACCGTTACGTTTTGAGCATCGCCCGGACGTTTGACCCGACCGTCGACGACGCCATCGCAGGGGCCACGCTACGCCTGCTCGCCGAGCTCGGCTTCGCGCGGCTCACGGTCGAGGCGGTGGCGCACGCGGCGGTGGTGGGCAAGCCGGCGATCTACCGTCGCTTCAGCGACAAGGCCGCGCTTGTGGCCCACGTGATCTCGACCCAGCTGCCGGCGCTCGAGGATCCCGAGCTCGGCGACGCCCGCGCCGAGCTCTGGCATGCGGTGGAGCACGGACTGCCGGCGAACGGGCCCGCCTACGTCGGGCTCATTGGCGGGCTCATCGCCGAGCAGGACCGCCATCCCGAGCTCATCGAGGCGTTCCGCCGCCACGTCCTGCTGCCGCGGCGCGCCATCGTTCGCGCCATCGTCGAGCGCGGTCAGGCCCGCGGCGAGATCCGCGCCGGAATCGACCCCGACCAGGCGCTCGACCTTATGGCCGGCCCGCTGCTGGCGCGCGTGTTCGCCGGACTGGACACGGGCACGGGGTGGCGGGAGGCCGCGTTCGCGACCTGGTGGGACATTCTCAGAGAAAGGCAACCGGGATGATCAACCTGATGATCGAAACCGACATCGCGCGTCCGCCCGCGGACGTCTTCGCCTACGTCACCGACCCGAGCAAGCTCGCGAGCTGGCAGACGAACACCGTGTCCGCCACGCCGGAGGCCCCTCCGCCGCTGGCCGTGGGGTCGCGTCTGCGCGAGGTGCACCGGGCGCCGGGAGGCAAGCAGCTCGCCTCGCTGGTCGAGGTCACCGAATACGAGCCGGGCCGCGCGTTCGCATTGCATATCGTCGAGGGGGCGCTGCCGCTGGACTCCCGCATCACCTTTGAGCCCACCGAGTCCGGGACCCGCATGCAGTTCGCCGTCCATGGCGGGCCCACCGGCGTGATGCGCCTCGCCGAGCCGCTGTTGCGCCAGACGCTCAAGCGCCAGTTCGCCGGACAGTGCGCGACGCTCAAGCGCATCCTCGAGAACGGGGCGCCGCTGCTGTGAGAGCGCTGCGCGGCCCGGCGCCGAGGACGCCCCAGGACTACGAGCGCTCGCTGGCCGAGATCACGATCGGGAGGCCGGAACGGCTATCCGGACCGATCCAACTGTGTGAGCATGACGCGGCGTGGCCGGCCGCGTACCGGAAGGAGGCGGCACGCATTCGCCGCGCCCTCGGCGCGCGGGCGCGACGTCTCGAGCACGTCGGCTCGACCTCCGTGCCGGGCCTGGCCGCGAAGCCGATCATCGACATCGTGCTCGAGGTCTCAGACCCGTCCGACGAGCCCGCCTACGTGCCCGATCTCCAGGACGCCGGCTATGTGCTCCGCATCCGGGAGGCCGAGTGGTTCGAGCATCGGATGCTCAGAGGCACGAGCCCGGCGGTGAATCTCCACGTGTTCGGAGCCGGCTGCCCCGAGACTCAGCGGATGGTCCGTTTTCGCGACTGGCTGCGCGGCCACCCGCCGGACCGGGCGCGCTACGACAGCGCGAAGCGGGAGCTCGCGGCCCAGGGCTGGACGTACATGCAGCAATACGCCGACGCCAAGACCAGCGTGATCGCGGCCATTCTCGAACGCGCCGGCGCGGCATCGGGCGAGTCCGGGCATCAACCGATCGGTTGATCGCAGGATCACCCTCGGCGCGCGGCGATTGCAGCCGCTCGGCCGATGTGCGAGGCGGCCCGCTTTGGGACTCTGCTCGCATGACACCAACACTCGAGAAGACCAGGGCACACACCACCACCGATGTGGTCGTGTCCGTCGACCATCTTCGCGTGCGCTACGGCGACACGCTCGCTGTGGACGATGTCTCGCTCTCGATCAACCGGGGCGAGATATTCGGGATCCTGGGACCGAACGGCGCCGGCAAGACGACCACGGTGGAGGCCATCGGCGGCCTGCGACGGCCCGACTCGGGCGCGATCAGCGTGCTCGGCCTCAACGCTCTCCAGCACCGCCAGGCGTTGCGCCGCCGGGTCGGGATCCAGCTGCAGACCTCGGAGCTGCCCGACAAACTGCGCGTGGGCGAGGCGCTCGAGCTGTTCGCCTCCTTCTATCCCGACCCGGCCGATCCCGCGGGCCTCCTGGGGCTGCTCGGGCTCGAGGGCAAGCGCCACGCGCGCTTCTCCAGCCTGTCCGGCGGCCAGCGCCAGCGGCTATCGATCGCGCTGGCGCTCATCGGGCGCCCGGAGCTGGCGATCCTTGACGAGCTCACCACGGGCCTCGATCCCCAGTCGCGCCGCGAGACCTGGAAGTTGATCGAAGGCATCCGCGACGAGGGCGTCACGGTCATCCTCGTCACCCACTTCATGGAGGAGGCCGAGCGCCTCTGCGATCGGCTCGCGCTCCTGCACCACGGGCGCGTGATCGCGATCGACACCCCGGCGGCG
>DASYFZ010000152.1:0-2525 GCA_036000295.1 Solirubrobacteraceae bacterium | reverse complement strand
CGACGATCGGGCGCATTCGGAACTGCTCGCCGAAATGCCCCGCCATCGCGGTGAAGATGCGCGCGACACGGTCGGCCCCGGTGAACGCCGTGCGCGCGGCATTGACCACGCCGCCGCCATCGCTGCGGAACGTGACGGCCGAGTCGAGCACCTCGATCAGCGAGCCGATGTCGCCGTTCTGCACCGCCGCCTGGAATGCCGCGATCACCTCGCGCTGCTGCTCGACATCGGCCGGGTAGCGCGGGCGGCGAGCTTCGACGGCGTGTCGCCCGCGGGTAGCGAGCTGCCGAGTTGCGGCGGGTGTTCGTCCGACGATCTGGGCGACCTCGGAGAACGAGTAGCCGAACACGTCGTGCAGCAGGAAGGCGCTGCGCTCCGCCGGGGAGAGCGACTCGAGCACGACGAGCAGCGCCATGCTCACCGATTCGTCGAGGTCCACCTTGCGCGCAGGATCGGCCTCGTCGGCATCGGCCTGCACGAGCGGTTCGGGCAGCCACGGGCCGACGTAGCGCTCGCGGCGCGAGCGCGCTGAGGTGAGCGCGTCGAGTGCGAGGCGGCTCACGACGGTCGTGAGCCACGCGCGCAGGTTGCGAATCTCCGCGCGGTCGGTGCGCTCGAGCCGGATCCACGCCTCCTGCAGCAGGTCCTCGGCCTCGCCGAGGCTCCCAATGTGGCTGTAGGCGACCCGCAGGAGGTAGGGCCGCAGCTGCGCAAACTCGTTGGCCAGCTGATCTTCGGCGGCAGGTCCGATCACGACGACGCCGCTCCTCCGACCTCGACCGACGGCGCCTCGCCATCTGCGCGCGCTCTCGGCCCCTGATCGAACATCCCCGGCTCGTAATGTCCAGGCTGCAGGAGCGTGGCGATGTTGATGCGGTTCCACGCGTTGATCGTGGTAATCGCGAATACCAGCTGACTGAGCTCGTAGTCGTCGAATGCCACGCTCGCCCGTTCCCAGACGGCGTCGGGGACCTGCGCTTTGCTGATCTCCGTCATCGCCTCGCAGAGCTCCAGGGCTGCGCGCTCGCGGTCGCTGTACAGCGAGCTTTCGCGCCACGTGCTGAGCATGTACAGCCGCTCCTCGGATTGACCGGACGCACGCGCGTCCTTCCAGTGCATGTCGAGGCAGAAGGCGCAGCCGTTGATCTGCGACGCCCGAATGTCGATCAGCTCGCGGATCTCCTGGTCGAGCTTGATCGTGCTCGACAGCCTGAACAACGCCGCGTAGCCCCGCGGCGCGAGCTCGGCCAGCTGCATGCGGTCTGCTGGGATCTTCTTGGCCACTTCAGTCCTCCGGTTTTCAGTTCTCGACATTAGGACGACGCAGCGGGCGGGGATGTGACGTGGGTCAGATCGAGGACCGATCTTGACCTAATCCCGGGGTACCGTGGCCGCAATACAGCGATCGGAAGGAGAGAACCATGGCCGAGCGAGACGGATACATACCGGGCGTCCCCTGCTGGGTGGACACGACCCAGCCCGACCCCGAGGCCGCCGCCACGTTCTACGGAGGCCTGTTCGGGTGGGACCTCGAGGATGCGATGCCGCCCGGGTCGGAGGTCCACTACTACATCGGCCGTATACGAGGCGGCGATGTGGCTGCGATCGGCACGATCCCCGAAGGCACGCCGCCGATCGCGCTGTGGAACACATACATATGGGTCGACAGCGCCGACGACACGACGTCGAAGGTCCGTGACGCCGGCGGCAAAGTGCTGATGGAGCCGGGCGATGTGATGGACGCCGGGCGAATGGCGGTGTTCGCCGATCCCGAGGGAGCCGTGTTCTGTGTGTGGCAGGCAAACCGCCACAAGGGCGCGCGCGTCGTCAACGAGCACGGAGCGCTGAACTTCAACGGCCTGAACACGCGCGACCCGGACACCGCGAAGCGGTTCTATGGCGCGGTGTTCGGCTGGGAGACGCTGACCCTGGACGGCGGCGCCGAGATGTGGACGCTGCCGGGCTACGGCGACTATCTCGAGCGCGACACTCCGGGTCTTCGCAAGATGGTGATGGACGTCGGGGCACCCGAGCGGTTCATCGACGTCGTCGCCAGCATCATGCCGCTCCCGGCCGACCACGACGACGTGCCCGCGCATTGGAGCGTGACGTTCGCCGTCGACGACGCCGACGGGATCGCCGCGCGCGCCGTTGAGCTGGGCGGGAAGGTTCTGGCCGGGCCGTTCGACGCCCCCTGGGTCAGGATGGCCGTGATCGCAGACCCGCAGGGCGCGACGTTCATGGCCAGCAAGTTTGTCCCCGAGAACAAGGACCTGCTCGGCAGCCCGGACTCGGCGGCAAGCGCCGCATAGCGTCGCTCACATCACGGGACCCCACGCGACCAGTGGGGTCCCGTGAGGGCGACCTCACTCGATCAGGTCGGTCGGGCTTTCGCAGGCTGAGTGGTGGGCAGTCTGATGCCAAAGAACAGCGCCATCAGTGCGATCACCGCGATCACCGACAGTGAGGACCGCAGCGCATCCAGCCGCGCCGTCTTGTTCTCCTTGACGACTTCGTCGGCGGTC
>DASYFZ010000074.1:0-1655 GCA_036000295.1 Solirubrobacteraceae bacterium | reverse complement strand
CCGCGGCAGCAGCGCGTCGACCGGGCGCGACAGCGCGAGGCCGGGCACCACCGCAAGCGCCTCCGTGTCGATATCGGGCTGGAGGAAGCGGTTGAAGAGCACGAGCGCGTCGGCGCCCGCCGCGTCCAGCCGCAGCGCCATTTCGCCCGTCGAGCTGAAGTAAGGGCCGAGCTTGACCGCAACCGGCACGGTAACCACGTCCTTGACGCGCTCGAGGACGTCGACGTAGCGCTGCTCGACCTCGCGGCCCGGAGTGGTCGGGTCGCCAGGCACGTAGTAGATGTTCAGCTCGATGGCGGCGGCGCCCGCATCCTGCATCGCGCGCGCGTGCTCGGTCCAGCCTTCCGGCGTGACGCCGTTGATACTGGCGATCACGGGGACGTCGACCGCCGCGGCGGCGCGCTGCACCAGGTCCAGATGGCGGCGCGGGCCATAGTCCTCCTCGGCCATTTCCGGGAAATAGGACAGCGATTCGGCGAAGCTCTCGCTGCCGGCGTCAGCCATTCGGGCGTCCAGCTCGGCCTCCTCCCGCAGCTGCTCCTCGAACAGCGAGTGCAGCACGACCGCGCCGACTCCGGCGTCGGCGAGCCGCCGGACGCCATCGACGGTGTGGGACAGCGGCGAGGCGGACGCCACGAGCGGGTTGCGCAACTCGAGACCCATGTAATTGGTCGCTAGCTCCATCAGTCGTGATTCCTCCTGGCGTCGGCCGGGAAATCCGCGGCGCCGCGCGTGGCCATCTCCTCATAGATCTGCCAGCGCTGGTCGACCATCTGCTGCGCGAGACCCCCTAAGCGCTCGGCCTCGGCAGGGCTGGACTTGGCCAGCGCCCGGAAGCGCAGCTCTCCCTTTCGGTAGTCGCTCAGTTGCAGCCGCGGCCTGGGCGAGTCCAGTAGGAACGGGTTGCCGCCCCCTGCACGCACCACTGGGTCATAGCGGATCAACGGCCAGTGGCCGCTCGCCACCGCTTTGTACTGCTGGTCGAGCCCGCGTCGCATGTCGATCCCCTGCCCGATGCAATGGCTGTAGGCGATCACCAGCGAAGGCCCGTCGTAGGCCTCCGCTTCGCGGAACGCAGTCAGTGTCTGCTGAGGGTCGGCACCCATCGCGACCCGGGCGACGTACACGTTGGCATATGAGATCGCCTGTAGCGCGAGGTCCTTGGTGGGCATGGTCTTGCCGGCGGACGCGAACTTCGCCACCGCCCCGAGCGGAGTCGCCTTGGACATCTGGCCGCCCGTGTTGGAGTACATCTCGGTGTCGAGCACGAGCACGTTGACGTTGTGCCCGCTCGCGAGCACGTGATCCAGGCCGCCCGACCCGATGTCGTACGCCCACCCGTCGCCGCCGACGATCCACACGCTCCGCCGGATCAGGTGATCGACGACGCTCCGCAGGTCGGCGACGATCGCTTGGTCGCACCCATCGAGCCGCTGCTCCAGCTCGACCACCCGTCCGCGCTGGGCGCGGAGCTCGGACTCCCGAAGCTGCGGCGCCTCGAGGATCTCGTCCACCAGCTCCCCGCCGATCAGATCGCGCAGCTCGCTGAGGCGCCGGCGGGCCAGCTCGGTGTGGCTGTCGGCCGCGAGTCGCAGGCCGAGGCCGAACTCGGCGTTGTCCTCGAACAGCGAGTTGGACCATGCCGGGCCGTGCCC
>DASYFZ010000713.1:0-1685 GCA_036000295.1 Solirubrobacteraceae bacterium | reverse complement strand
GAGCACGATCGCGTCGGCGCCCGCCTTGACCGCGAGCGCGACGTCGTAGTACGTGCGAGAGGCGCCGATCTTGATGTAGATCGGGATCCGCCAGTCGGTGATCTCGCGCAGCTCCTCGATCTTGATCTCGAGGTCGTCGGGGCCCGTCCAGTCCGGGTGACGGCAGGCGCTGCGCTGGTCGATGCCCTGGGGCAGATCGCGCATCTCGGCGACGCGGTCTGAGATCTTGTGGCCGAGCAGCATCCCCCCACCGCCGGGCTTGGCGCCCTGCCCGATCACGACCTCGATCGCGTCGGCACGCCGCAGGTCGTCCGGGTTCATGCCATAGCGCGACGGGAGCAACTGGTAGACGAGCACCTTGGAGTGCTCACGCTCCTCGGGCGTCATCCCGCCGTCGCCGGTCGTGGTGCTCGTCCCGACCTCCGTCGCTCCCCGCCCGAGCGCCTCCTTGGCCTGCGCAGACAGGGCTCCGAAGCTCATGCCGGCAATCGTGATCGGGATGTCGAGGTGGATCGGCTCGCGCGCGAACCTGGTGCCGATCGTCACGTCGGTGTCACAGCGTTCCCGGTAGCCCTCCAGCGGATAGCGCGACACGCTCGCCCCCAGGAACAGCAGGTCGTCGAAGTGGGGCACGGCTCGCTTGGCGCCGAAGCCCTTGATCGAGTACAGACCCTCGCGCGCTGCCCGCTGAATCTCGGCGATCGCGGTGCGGTCAAACGTGGCCGACTCGCGCAGCCCCGGATGCCAGCCGTTCCGAGCGGATGCGGACATCAGTGCTTCCCGCCGTAGGTGCGGTCGCACCGAGAGCCGGCGCGGGCGGATGGCTGACAAGGACGCAGGAGGCGCCGCGCAGCGGAGCTGCGCAAGCCGACGAGGACGCCGTCAGACGCCGCCCGCGTCGGGTCGAATGCGATCGCATCTGCGGTGGGGAGCACTAGTACGCGCCTACGTTCTCGATCTTGAAGTTGTAGAGCCTCCGTGCCGACCCGTACCGCCGGAACTCGGCGGCCGCGACGTCGTCGATCCCGGCGCGCTCGAGCAGCTCCTGCACCTGCGCGAGGTGCTCGCCGCGCATCTCCTTCTCGATGCAGTCGGCGCCCAGCCCCGCGACGGAGCCGCGGACGTACAGCCGCGCCTCGTAGAGGGAATCGCCGAGCGCGTCGCCGGCGTCGCCACAGACCAACAGCGCCCCGCGCTGCGCCATGAACGCCGCCATGTGGCCGACCGACCCGCGCACGACGATGTCGGCCCCCTTTAGCGAGATCCCGCAGCGGGCCGACGCGTCGCCGCGGATCACGAGCAATCCTCCGCGCGCCGTGGCGCCCGCAGACTGGGAGGCGCTGCCGTCGACGATGACCGCGCCCGACATCATGTTCTCGGCCGCGCCGACGCCGCAGTTGCCGTGCACGCGCACCGTCGCCTGCTTGTTCATGCCCGCGCAGTAGTAGCCGACGTGACCTTCGATCTCGACCTCGTACGGCGCGTCGAGGCCGACGGCGATCGCATGCCGTCCGCCCGGGTTGCGCACGACGACACGGCCCCCGGGACGGTCGGCGTCGACCAGGTGCAGGCGCTGGTTGAGGTCGCGGACCGAATCGGTCGCAAGGTCGAACGACAGGACCGCGTCCTGGGTGACGTCGGCTGTGGCCATTACGCGACCGAGGCCAGACCCCAGCTGTAGACGT
>DASYFZ010000703.1:0-3499 GCA_036000295.1 Solirubrobacteraceae bacterium | reverse complement strand
TCGACGGCCGCGAAGGACGGGTGCTGTCCGGCGGTCGGCGGGAGATGATCGACGAGCACCAATGGGCCTGGCTCGAGGAGCAGCTAACCGGCGATTACGACCACGTGCTGATCGCGAGCACAGTTCCGATCCTGCTAGCGCCAACTCTGCATTACATCGAGGCGTGGAACGAGGCGATCTGCTCGGGGGCGTGGGGGTCGCTGGCCGCGAAGCTCGGCGAGCGGTTGCGGCGCGCGCTCGATCTTGAGCACTGGGCTGCGTTCCAGGAGTCATTTCACCGCATGGTGGCGCTGATCACCGAAGTGGCCGGCGGTCGCCGAGGGCGGGCGCCCGCAACGATCGTGATGCTCGGCGGCGACGTGCACCAGGCGTACCTCGAGACTGTCGGCTTCAGGTCATCAGCCGGCGTCTCGAGCGCGGTCTACCAGGCGGTGTGCTCCCCCTTCCGCAATCAGTTGGGCCGGCGTGAGCGAAGCCTCTTACGGGTTGTCCGGCGTTCCCGACTCGCCCGCTGGCTTGCACCACGCCTGGCCCACGGCGCCGGCGTCCGAGACCCGGATGTTCGCTGGCGCGTCCTACAGCAGCCCACCTGGCGCAACCAGCTCGGATGGCTGGTGATCGACGGACGACGGCTCCGGCTGTCGATAGAGACGACGACCGGCGGAGCCCGCCCCGAGCTGTACACCAGTCTTCACCACCAGCTCGCCTGACGAGGGCCGCACCGGCCGCCGGCGACCGCAGCTCCCGGGAGTGCGACGCCGACACCGTCGCTGCCGCGATCCCATTGGCGTCGGCCCGCCTGGACTCGCCACCAACGGCGACGACGCGGTCTGAACGACGGACGCGACGGACGCGCGACAGTCCCCTCGGTCAGGCGTCGCGTTCGACCGCTCGTTGCGCCCGCCCGCCGGCGACCGAGACCACTGACACCGGCGAGCTCGTGAGATCGCCATTGAAAGCTCTGTCGCTGTGCTCCACGGGCTTGATCCACAGCTCCTCCACGAGGATCTTGACCGTCGCGAGGATCGGCACGGCGATGATCAGGCCGACGAAGCCGAACAGCTGATCGACCGCAACCACCCCGACAGCGACGAGCGCTGGATGCAGCTGGACGGTGCGCGCGACCACCAGCGGCTGGATGACGTTGCTCTCCAGTTGATGTGCTCCGACATAGATGGCAGCAACGATCACCGCCTTGCCCGGGGAGAGCGTGAGCGCGTAGAGGATTGGCGGGATCGAGCTGACAAGCGCACCGAAATACGGAACGATCATCGCCACCGCGGTGAAGACCGCAAAGAACGCGGCAAACGGGAGCCCGACGATCTGCAGGCCGATATAGGTGAGTCCGCCGAGCACGACCATGCCCACACACAGGCCACGGAGCCACCCGAGGTAAGCCACGCGAAGGCGAGTGAGGATGTGTTCCGCCTGCGGTCGCTTTGAGGGCGGGGCCATCCTGACGACGCCTGTTGCGAGCGGCTCCGGATGGATTGCCGTGTACAGCGCAGTAAGAAGGACGACGATGATCGCCGCGAGCACGCCGATCAGGCTGGCGCCAATCGATTCCAGCGGTCCGAGGAGCTTGTCGGGATGCTGGGTATATGTATCCACGAAATGCTGTGCTTGCTTTCCAACGTGGGTCGGAGACGTCCCGGTCAGGCGACCGAGGCGGTGGCGCAAGGTGTCCACGATGTGCGGCAACGAGCTGGCGAACTGGTTGATCTCTTGGTTGAAGATCGGCACGATCAGAGCGACCAGCCCTGCAATGGCCGCCAGCCCGAGCAGCAGGCCGAGCACGGCGCCGATCGCTCGAGGGATTCCCACCCGCTGCAACGCGCCAGCGAACGCCGACAGCGGCAGCGCGATCACGATGACGATCAGCACGGCAAGGACAAGCGAGACGATCTGCTCGAAGATCAGCGCGCCTACCGCCAGGCCAAACGCGAGCAGTACAGCGCGATACAGCGTCGCCGGAGTGATCGTAGAGTTCGACATCGATCTCTAGCCTGCCCGATTAGGCCCCATATAACTCCCAGTAGGCCGGTGGCGGGATGAGGCCCACTGTCGTGTACCGGACGGTCGGGCTCGCCGCGGCACTCATCGTCGTGGCGCTCGTCGCGCAGGAGCTGATGACCGTTCTGCTCGCGGTAATCGTCACGATCATCTTGTCGTTGCCGCTCTCCGCGGCGGCATCCATCGCGGAGCGCCGTGGCGCACCGCGATCGCTTGGCGCGCTCGCTGCGCTCGTCACGGCGCTCGGGGTTCTGACCGGGCTTGCCTTTGCCGTGATCCCGTCGTTCGTAAGTCAGGCCAAGCAATTTGCCAATCGCCTGCCTGCGATCGTTGCCGACGCTGACCGCTACGTCCACGGGTTCGCCGGCGGGAGCGCACACAGGATCTCGGCGCAGCTGGGCAGCTTCGCGCAAAGCTATAGCGACCATCCCCTCCGGCTGGTCGGTCCGCTGGAGCAGATCGGGTTGACCGCAATCGGGATGCTGCTCTCGCTGATCCTGATCCTCGTGGCGGCGTTCCTGATTGCAGTCAACCCAACTGCGCTCGTCAATGGCTTCTTGCGGCTGTTTCCTGAGGCGCGGCGCGGTCAGGTCCGCGACGTGCTCAGCCGCGTCAGGACTGCGTGGCTGGGCTGGATGATCGCGACCGGAATCGACATGGTCGTCCTCGGAGGGTTGCTGTTTCTCGGGATGGAGCTCATCGGGCTCAACTTCGCGATCGGCTTCGCGGTGTTCTCCGCGCTGATGACCGTAATCCCGAACTACGGGTCCGTGATCAGCGCGATTCCCCCGATCCTCGACGGGCTGGCACAGTCGCCCACGAAGGCGGCGCTGGTGCTGATCGTTTACCTGATCGTCAACCAGATCGAGGGCAATCTGATCCTGCCGCTGATCATGGCGAGGACCGTAGACATGCATCCCGCGCTGGTCACGATGGGCCTGCTCGTAATGGGATCGTTGTTCGGGCTGATTGGCGTACTTATCGCGATCCCGTTGCTTTCGCTCGCGATCATCCTCGTACAGGCGTTGTGGATCGAGCCCCAGGAGACGCGCGCAGCGGCCGCTCGTCCCGAGCGCACGACCTGACGGCTCAGACCTTGCGGTAGCGCGCGGCTCTGTCGAGACCTGCAAGGTGATGCCCGACGCTATCCGCCAAGCGCCAGCTATCGCCCTTCCGACATAGCTGCTGGCCTAGTTGCGAGAGTAGATGATCGTGCCGGCGGCGCACGCGCACACGTGCGGCGTGTGCGGGCCGACTAAGCTGCCGCTGTGCGCAACCGAAACCGCACAGACGGCGTGCTCGACGGGGCGCTCTGAGGTCCGATGGCCGGCGGCTTAGACCCCGCGGATCTGCTGCAGCGTCACATCCCGGTGCTTCGGTACGACTCCCAGGAGCCGTACTTCGCCGACGCGGCGTCTGAGTGGACCGACAACCCCGGCAATGAGCTTCGGCGCGCGGACGGAACAGTGATCGCGGCCGCGAGCGC
>DASYFZ010000697.1:0-13801 GCA_036000295.1 Solirubrobacteraceae bacterium | reverse complement strand
GGAAGGCTTCTTGCCGGGCGGCTTGATGTCGTGCTGCCTCGCAGTCACCACCGCCGAGGGCGAAGCCGCCGTATTCAAGCTGAGCGGCCCCTGGACGCCCGCGAGCAGCGAAGGAGTCGCACTCGCGGCATGGGACGGAGGGCCAGCGCCGAGGCTCCTCCGCATCGACTCGAAGGGGAACGCCCTGCTGCTTGAACGCATCCGGCCAGCCACTCCGTTCATCACCCCCGACGGCCGCGGAGGGCTCGATCAGGTGGCGGAGCTACTGAAGGAGCTGCACGCTCCGGCGTTGTCGGCCGAGATGAACCGGCGTCTACCGCCGCTGGAGGACGTGGTCTACAGGCTGATCGACACCGCGGGCACGGAGGCCGCGGCACGCTCCGCTGCCGAAGCGACCGAGCTCCAGCCGAGGCTGGCTTTGGCCCGTACACGCGCCGCCGACCTCCTCTCCCAAGCAGAGGCGCCGACGCTGCTGCACGGAGACCTGGAGAACAAGAACATCCTCCACTGCAACAAGCGCGGCCTCGTGGCGATCGACCCGTTGCCCTGCATCGGCGAGCCGACCTACGACGCCGCGTACTGGCTCGGCCTCGCAGTGGAACAAGAAAGGCGCGACACCGTGGCGCGCGAACTCGCCGCAGCCCTCCGCCTCGATCCGACCCGCCTCCGCACGTGGGCGGCGGTTGTCGCGCTCGAACCCTGATTCGGCCGCCGCGTCATCTATCTCGCTCGACTCCACCACGCGAAAGCGGGAAGGCCTCCGCGCCCTCTCGGTCTTCGGCGAACTCCGAGTCTCCGGCCGTACAGAACGCCGCAGAGCACACGCACAGTCGCGGCCCAGTCGCTGAATGAGCCCGCTCTGCAACAGGGCTTGCGCTATTCCAGAGCTGTCCGACTCACTCGGAACTTTTCCGCGCCCTCCAGGCAAGTACTGGGCGATGATCGCCTTCGAGGGCGGACTGGTGGCCACAGGAGACGCGACCTTGATCGAGGGCTCCCTCACGGAGGCGGCGTCGTTCGCGCTGATCTTCGATCGTCACTATCCAAGGATCCATCGGTTCCTTCGCGGACGGGTGGGCGCCGACCTCGCGGACGATCTCGCCTCTGAGGTCTTCTCCGTCGCCTTCCGCAGACGCGGCACCTACGACCTTTCGCGCGCCGACTCTCGACCGTGGCTCTATGGGATCGCGATCAATGTGCTTCGCCGCCATCGCCGCTGGGAGGCGCGCCGGTTGAGCGCCATGATGCGCGCCGCCGACCCCCAGATCACGAGTGAAGGATCTCTCGTGGAGCATCTCGATCCGGCGCTGGCTGCTGCACTGGCCGGATTGAGCTTCGAGGAGCGGAATCTCATCTTGCTGTTCGCGTGGGCGGAGCTCTCGTATGAGCAGCTCGCGGACGCGCTCGCCCTGCCGGTGGGCACCGTGCGCTCCCGTCTGCATCGGACACGGGCGAAGCTGCGGGCGACCCTGGTGGCCGACGCGGAGTTGGACGTGATCGGACGAACGGGAGAGGGTCATCGATGAGCGAGATCGAGGTTCTTCGCCGCGCGTGGGAGTCCGTGGAGGAGCCCGACGAGTCGACGACCCGAGACGCACGGGTCCGCCTGCTCGGCGACATCGAGTCACTCCGACGACCCGCGCCGCACTCGAGGTTGCGACCGTTGGCGAACCGGCGACTCGCAGTGGCGATTCCGCTCGTTGCGTGTCTCATGCTCGTCGTGGCGCTCTCGTTGCGCGAACGCCTCACAGCGGTGACCCCGGCGGACGCTGCCGTACGCAGGTGCAGCGGCCGCGGCCCGGCGGATGCGTGCTTGCGCGCCCTCGCCCAAGTCGCGCGTGTACAGGCACCCCTCGCGCCGGTCGTGTACCAGAAGCTGCAGCAGCTTCGCCCTGAGCTCGTGCGACGGAACGGTCTCCAGTTCAGGGTTGTCGGCGTGGTGACCGTCGAGTCGTGGCTCAACGGCACACAGGGAACCGCGCTGCAGCGAACGAGTCTCGAGCGACTCCACTTCCCCACCGCGCACGATCGGCTCGTCTGGATGCGAGCGGGCTCACCGTCCGCGCGCGCAATCTTCGGCTCAACGCCGGCACGCACCCGCGTCCGAGCGATCCCGAACACGGATGTGCTCTTCTTCTCCGATCTCCGCGCCTGGCAGCGGGCCACCGGTTCCACGCGGCCCGGCCGCTTCATCCCGACCGATCCGGCGCGCGTACTTCAGCTCCTGGACCGTGTCCGGCGCATCTCGGGTGCGCCCGGACCCGTCGGAGCGCTGGCGGATCTGCCCCTGCGCGATCCGCTCCTGCTCCCGGCCCAACGAGCCGCGCTCTTCGCCGCACTCGCCATGACACCCGGGGCTCGCCGAGTGACGCTTCGCGATCCACTGCATCGTGTGGGAATCGCCATCATCGGGCGGTCGGGCTATGCCGGTTCGCAATGGATCACGCTCTTCGACGTCCACACGAGCCGGGTTCTCGCAGAAGGAGTCCAGGGACAAGGCTCCGTCGCAAGCCACACGCCGGGCACGCGTCGAGTTTGGCTCGAGGTCTTCCGCCCTCAGCCGCGCATCACGCCCGTGCGGCCCTGAACAGCTAGAGGACGGCCCAGCCCGCTGGACGAGCCGGAGCCGGGGTCGACCCGACCTCGAGGAGATACGCCGTCTGTAGCGCCTTGCGTCGCGCGGACCGCTTGGGCTCGGACCGCACGATCACGGCGATCGTCTCCGTCGAGTACGGGACGATGAGGAGGAGCGCGGCGCCGATCACGATCCACGCGAAGACGACCGCGCCCGGCGCGATCGCGCCTGCGCGCTTGACTTCGTAGAACGCGAGCCCGAGCGTTCCGAGTTGTCCGATCACGCCCCAAAGGGTCAGGCAGCAGGCCGTGAACACAGCCGAGGCGCGGCCGACGTCCTTCTCACCGGTCAGGTCCTTCCGGATGAGCAGCGCGTTGTTCACGAACGGCGCGACCGTCACGAGTGTCAGGAACACGAGGCTCAGAGCGATGTAGTCCCCGGGTCGCGCAAGCACGACCGTCGCCTTCTTCGGGAATACGCTCGACGACAGCGTCGTGCTGAGAATCGCGCCGAGCAGCGTGAGATTCGATCCCCAGCTCTTCGAGAAGTCCCACTTGCTCCCGCCCGGGACCGTGCCGCTCAGCGCTGTCTTCTTCCCGCCGGTCCGGTACCAGGCGTATCCGACGACCGCGACGCCGGCGGCGAGCGAGAAGACGACGATCATCGTGGCAGGGCTCACGAGGTGCGACCCTAGGTCATCTGCCCACAAAAGGCAAGGGCATCCCCGAAGCCGCTACGAGCCGAGCTGTGCGGTGACGCACGCGCGGAACACGTCCGCGGGGTGGTCGAGGTGCTTCTTCCGGCACTGGCTCGCCGCGGCCTCGAGCTTCGCCGCCATGGCGGACGGATCCTGCGTGGTCGACGTGCTGGTGATCGTCGTGAGCAGCTTCGACACGCACCCGTCGAAGTCGGAGCTGCCGATCTTCAGGCCCTTGCCCTGACAGGTGGTGACCGCGGCGAGCTGCGCCGGCGTCATCCCGTGCGTCGTGATGCACGTCTTGAATGCGGCCGTCCCCTGCGTGAGCCCGTTCGCGAGGCATGCGTCGACGTCCGCCTGCTGCCGTGGCGTGAGCGCCGGCCCCGTCGCGGTCTGCTGCTTGATGCACTCCTTGAACGCGTCGCTGTTCACGTCGAGGCCCTTCGCCTTGCACGCGGCGGTCGCGGCGGCCTGCGCCGGCGTCTGCGGCGGCCCGCCGAGCTGTGCGTTGATGCACTGCTGGAATGCGTCGGTGCCGCCCTTCACGCCCTTCGCCTTGCACGCGTCGATCGCGGCCTGCTGCGCGGGGGTCGGCGGCCTGCCGCCGTTGCCGCCGGGTGGAGGTGCGCTCGGCCCCGGCCCGGGCGGCGCGCCGAGCTGCGCCTGAACGCACTGCTTGAACGCGTCGGACTTCGGATCGAGCCCCTTCGCCTTGCACGCGGCCAGGGCGGCCTGCTGCTGCGGCGTGAGCTGCGGCGGCGGCGGAGGCGGCTTGTTGTCGGCCGCAGCACCCGACGCGAGCGCGAGCGCGCACGCGAGTCCGAGCAGCCCGGCCGTTACCCTCCACACCCGCCGCAGTATCCCGCGCTCAGGCCTGCGTGTCATCTCCAGGCCACGTGTCGGAGAGCAGATAGCCCTCCGGGAACGGGTCGTCCGGGTCGACGAAGACCTGCGTGATGCCGGTGATCCAGGCGCTGCCGCGGATCGCCGGCACGATCGCCGGGCGTCCGCCGACCGTCGTCTCGGAGACGATGCGGCCGTCGAACGTCGTGCCGAGCACGGACGCGTGCGTCATCGAGTCGCCGACGCGCATGAGACCGCGCGCGTGGAGCGCGGCCATGCGCGCGGAGAGGCCGGTGCCGGTAGCGGAGCGGTCGAGCCTGCCCGGTGCGACGACGACGGCGTTCTTCGAGGTCGCGCCGATGCCCTGCCACGGCTCGGCGATCTGCACGATGCTGACGCCGGCGATGTCGGGGTTCTCCGGATGCACGCACGGGAGCTGCTCGCGTGCGGCGATGCGGATCTTCTCGCCGACGAACGAGAGGTCGCGCGCCTCCGACGGCTCGAGCGTGAATCCGATCGCACTCGCGTCGGCGATCGCGTACCACATGCCGCCGAACGCGACGTCGACGGTGAGCGACAGCAGCCCCTCGACCTCGAGCGTCGCGTCGACATGCTCCGCGAAGCACGGGACGTTCGTCAGCTCGACGCTCTCGCACTTCCCGTCGCGGCACGCGGCGCGCACCTCGACGACGCCCGCCGGCGCCTCGAGCCGCACGATCGTCTCGGGCTCGCGCATCTCGACCATGCCGGTCTCGAGCAGCACCGTCGCGACGCAGATCGTGTTCGAGCCCGACATCGCGGGATACTCGGTCGGCTCCATGATGATGTAGCCGGCCGCGCAATCGGGGCGCGTCGGCGGGACGATGAGGTTCGCGTGCGTCGCGACGCTCCCGCGCGGCTCGCGGAGCAGCAGCCGCCGCAGCGAGTCGTCGGCGCGGAGCGCCTGCATCTGCTCGAAGACCGTCGCGCCCGGCGGCGGCAGCACCCCGCCGACGACGACGTTCCCCACCTCGCCGCCGGCGTGGCAGCCGACGACGGTGATCGTGCGGTTCGACCGCATGGGCATACCTTATTTATGCGTGCGTGCCGAGCACGTGCGCGATCGCGTCCGCGACCGCCTGCGCCGCGTCGGGCCGCGCGCCGCGCGCCCGCCAGGCGACGACGCCGTCGGGCCGGACGAGCACCGCGCCGTCGGCCCCGACGCCGTAGCTCTCGATGAAGCGGCTCCCGGGATCGGCGAGCTCCGAGCCGCCGACGCAGTGCGCGTCGACCGCGAGGCCGGCGTCGCGCACGGCGGTGCACCAGGCGTCACCTTCGGGGCCGGCGAGAAGCGTGAAGCGGCGGCCGAAGAGGTCGACCGTCGAGATCGTCGCGCCGTCACGCACGAGCTCGATGTGCGGGGCGCGCGCGCCGGGGCGCCCCGACGGCGTGCGCGGGTCCTCGGTGAGCCCGCCGTCACCGCTTTCCGGGACGAGCGCCCCCGAGTGATACAGGTGCCCGAGCTCGATCGACGCGTCGTCGACGACGGGCACGAGGTTCTCCTTGCCGAGCGACGGGTCGAGCCGGAGCACGTAGCGCGAGTACGCCTGCTCGACGGTGAACTCGGCGACGGGGCGGCGCTCGGGGTCGTACGTGTCGAGCAGCGAGGGCGGCGCGTCGCCGCGGAGGACGTACGCGAGCTTCCACGCGAGGTTGTACGCGTCGGCGACGCCGGTGTTGCCGCCGAAGCCGCCGGTCGGCGGCATGACATGACCCGCGTCACCGGCGATGAAGACGCGGCCGTGGCGGAAGCGCTCTGCGTACGTCGCCTCGGCCGACCAGCGCTGCACGTTCTCGATCTCGATCGGCAGCTCGGGCGGCGCGCCGAGCGCGAGCCGCACGTACTCGATGCAGCGCTCCTCGCTCATGTCCTCGCCGACCTTCGTCGAGCGCACGCCGTTCTCGTCGACGGTCGAGTTGACGACGAGGAAGCCCGCGTCGCCGCCGATGGAGAAGCGGAAGAAGCCCTGCAGGAGCGGGTTGAAGACGTAGATGACGCTGAGGTTGCGGTCGCCCATCAGCGCGCGGATGTCGGCGCGGAAGTAGATGGTGATGCTGTCGGAGAAGCTGCCGTGGCCGTTCATCGCGATGCCGAGCCGCTCCCGCGTCGGGCTGTGCGCGCCGTCGGCGGCGATGACGTATTGGGCGCGCACGGTGCGCTCCTCGCCGGTCTCGCGTGCGCGGAGCACGGCGGTGACGCCGTCGTCGTCGGCTTCGAGCGAGGTGACCTCGGTCGAGTACTCGAGGCGGCCGCCGAGTGCGGCGGCGCTGTCGCGCAGGACCGGCTCGAGCCCGATCTGCGTGACGAAGATGCGTGCGGACGGGCTGAGGCCTTCGACGCCGTCGTTGATCGAGCGGTAGTAGTACTCGAGCTCTTTCCCGCCGAGGCTCTCGACGGAGACGAGCGCGCCGTTCTGCGTGAACTCGGTCTCGGCGGCGCGCGTGACGTCGTCCTCGATGCCGACGGTGCGGTAGATCTCGATCGTGCGCTGGTTGAAGAGCGCCGCGCGCGGGTGGATCGCGGTGCCGGAGTGGCGCTCGACCGCGAGGTGGTCGATCCCGTGCCACGCGAGGAAGAGCGAGGTCGACAGCCCGACGAGGCTGCCGCCGACGATCAGAACGGGGACGTTTTCGTCAGGCACGGGCCGGCGGAGCATACGAGAGGATCGCGGTCCTAAGCAAGCGCGGCTAGGTGAAGTCGATCACGCTGCGGATGCCGTCGCCGCGCTCCATCAGCTCGAAGCCGCGGTTGACGTCGTCGAGCGTGAGCGTGTGGGAGACGAAGGAGTCGACGTCGATCTCGCCGGCGAGGTAGCGCTCGACGAGCTTCGGCACGTCGTCGCGGCCCTTGCAGCCGCCGAACGACGAGCCGGCGATGCGGCGTCCCGTGATGAGGTAGCGCGGGACGACGTCGAGCGTCTCGCCCTTGCCGGCGACGCCGGCGATCGTGCAGAGCCCCCACCCCATGCGCGCCGACTCGACGGCCTGGCGCATCACGGTCGTGTTGCCGGTCGCCTCGAAGGTGTAGTCGGCGCCGAAGCCGCCGGTGAGCTCGACGATGCGCTCGACGATGTCGTCGCCGCCGAGGAGCGTCTCGGTCGCGCCATGGTGCGGCGTCAGTGCGAGCCGGTCGGCGGAGAGGTCGACGGCGATGATGCGTTCCGCGCCGGCGAGCCGGCAGCCGACGACGGCGCCGAGGCCGACCATGCCGGCGCCGAAGACGACGCACGTCGAGCCCGGCGCGACCTTCGCGGTGTTGAGCGCGGCGCCGATGCCGGTGGAGAGGCCGCACGCAAACAGGCACGCACGGTCGAGCGGCGCGTCTTTGTTGATCTTCGCGAGCGCGATCTCGGGCATGACGGTGTACTCCGCGAAGGTCGAGGTGCCCATGAAGTGGCGGATCGGCTCGCCGCCGCGGCCGAGCCGGGTCGTCCCGTCGGGGAGGTAGCCGCGGCCCTGCATGTCGCGGATCGCGAGGCAGAGGTTCGTGCGCGGGCTGAGGCAGTGCACGCATTCGCCGCACTGCGGGGAGAAGAGCGTGACGACGTGGTCGCCGGGCGCGACGAGCGTGACGCCCGGGCCGATCTTCTCGACGACGCCGGCCCCTTCGTGCCCGAGCACGGTGGGCGCGTAGCCGCTCGGATCGGCGCCCGATGCCGTGTAGAGGTCGGTGTGGCAGACGCCGCAGGCGACGAGGCGGACGAGCACCTCGCCCTGCCTCGGCTCGGCGAGGTCGAGCTCCTGGACGACGAGCGGCGCCCCGAACTCCTCGAGCACCGCAGCGCGCACCTTCATGCGCGGAACCTACAGCGCAGGCGGGCTACAATCCCCGGGCTACGCCCTCTTAGCTCAGTTGGTAGAGCACCTCCATGGTAAGGAGGGGGTCGACGGTTCGAGTCCGTCAGAGGGCTTTGCATCGTTGCTGCTGTTCAGCTGTTTTCGTTGTCGGCTGAGGCTACGAGAACGAGCTTCGGCGTCCACCGAGCGTCCACGCGCCGCTGATTTCTCCGCCGTGGAGGTCTCGATCCGCCGTTGTTGAGTGCGTTTGCGCGGCTTCCCGTCGACGTCCACCCAGCGTCCACCGACCGCTCGAACGCGAGCGCGTCCATGAGCGCGACCGCGTGCTCGCGGCTGTCGCGGGCGAGGTGGCCGTAGTGGCGGTCGATCATCGCGATGCTCGAGCCGATGAAGCGTGAGACCGCGAAGACCGGCACGCCGGCGCGCAGCGCGAACGTCGCGTAGGTGTGGCGTAGGTCGTAGAGCCCGCGGATCGGATCGATCCCGGCCTTGATCTGTGCCGGCCGCCAGTGCTTGCGTCCGAAGATCCGGAAGTCGATCCTGCCGCCGCGCCCGTTCGGAAACAGGATCGGGTTGACCGAGGCGGGTAGCCGGTCGAGCGCCTCGACTGCCTTTGCCTGTAGCGGCACCGCGCGCGTGCTCAGCCGTGTCTTGGTGTGCTTGATCCGGCCGTTGGCGAACGCGCGCCGCACGTAGACGACGCCGGCCTCGCGGTCGACGTCGTGCTGCTCGAGCCCGAATAGCTCTGAGGGCCGCAGCCCGGTCGCGGCCGCGAAGACGACCATCGGTCCGTACACGGAGCCGAGTCGTGCGGCGACAGCCTCGATCTGCGCCCACGACTCGAACGGCCGCTTCTCCTTCGGTCGCCGCTGCGGGTTCGGAACACCCCGCTTCGCCGGGTTGAAGTCGAGCGCCCCCTCGTCCGGGACCGACGCGATCGAGCGCTTTCTGCAGCGCCTTCTGCGCTTCCATCCGGCTCGCGAACCCGCCTACCTGGGGCCGCATCGACGCCCGTCCGTCCATGCGATACCGGTACGCCCACAGCGGCTGGCCGCCGGCGGCCTTCGTCTTCAACTTGAACACCTGACCTTGCTGGATCATCACGAGCCTCCTCGATCGAGAGCGGAATCGAGGAATCTGGCGCAGACCACCTCTCAACTCGAGAGGTGGTCGAGGGTTCGGTTACGACGACGGGCGATCGGAGATGTCGCGCTGGGCAAAGGAACCGCGCTGCGCCATCGATCGAGTGGCCTGGACATGCTGATAGCTAACTGTTATCTTATGGCTAACGGTTATGCGTGAACCCACTCTTTCGCTGAAGCAGGAGCTGCAGCCCGGTTATCAGCTGCGGGTTGTTCAGGAGGTGCTTTTGGCTCTGCTGGCGGCCGAGGCTTCGTACGGCTACCAGTTGCGGGGTCGGCTTCAGTTGGCGCTCGGTCCGCTAGCGGATGCCCTGAACGCAGGGCAGGTGTACGTCACGTTGGGCCGGCTGGAGAAGGCGGGGCTGATCGAGTCGGAGCGTGTGGGGCAGTCCGATCGGCCCGACCGGAAGGTATTCCGGCTCACCGCTTCTGGGCGTGAGCGTCTCGGCGAGTGGCTGGAGGACACGAGTTGGCCGAAGCCTGCGCCGGCGGAGTTCCATTTGAAGCTGGTGGCTGCCGCCGCGGCAGGTCTTGCGGATCCGGTGCGCCTGGTGGATGCGCAGCGCCATGCGCTCTTCGACTCGTTGGCATCGGCACAGCGGGCGGCGATGGCCGAACCCGCCGACTCGGTTCCCGGCCTGTTGCTCGAGGGCGTCGTTCTGCGCCTGCAAGCGGACCTGCGCTGGCTCGAGGCGTGTGCCCGCTATTGGAGCGGGGTGAGGCGATGAGCAGCGCGACTGTCGGTTCGATCCTCCGCTGCCGCTCGCTTTCGCGCGAGTACGGCGCGGGCGATGCGACCGTGCACGCCGTCTGCGATGTCGACCTCGACGTTCCCGTTGGCGAGACGCTGGCGGTGATGGGGCCGAGCGGCTGTGGCAAGTCGACGCTGCTGCATCTGCTTGGCGGACTTGAGCGGCCCTCGGGAGGCGAGATCTGGTTTGCTGGCGACCGTATCGACCAGCTCAGCGAGAAGGCGCTCGCGCGTCTGCGGCGCCGCTCGGTCGGGTTTGTCTTTCAGGCGTTCCATTTGCTCGAGGAGCTAACGGCCCGGGAGAACGTCGAGCTGCCGGTGCTGCTAAGCGGGTCCTCAGCCGCAGCGGCACGCCGCCGCGCCGAGGCGCTGCTGGAACAGATGGGGCTTTCCGACCGTCGTGACCATCTCCCGTCAGAGCTCTCCGGCGGTCAGCAGCAGCGGGTCGCGCTTGCGCGCGCACTTGCGAACGAGCCGCAGGTCGTGCTCGCAGACGAGCCGACCGGCAACCTCGACAGCGCCGCGACGGTGGAGGTGTTGCGTGTGCTCGACGAGTTGCGCACCGCCGGTCAGACGGTCGTAATCGTCACGCATGACGAGCGCGTCGCCGCAACCGCAGACAGGCTGGTCACGATGCGCGACGGCGTGTTCGTCGAAGAGACGAAGTTGACGCACGGTACGCCCGACCGCCTTCGCGAGCTGACGACGTTCACGGACTGACGGGATGCGTCGGCTGCATCTGATCGGTCGGCTTGCTGCCCGCGATGCGCGGCGGCATCCCGCACAGTCCGTGCTCCTGCTCGTCGTGATGACGGCTTCGATGGCGATCCTCGCGCTCGGGCTCATGCTGCACGGACTGACAAACCAGCCCTACCAGCAAACGAGAACCGCAACGGCGGGCCCCGACATTGTCTTGAGCTTCCTGAACGGGCCTCACGATGCCGGTCTGCGTGTCGAACACGCCGAGTTCCTGCACACGTTTCATGTTCGGGGCGTCATCAGCCATGGCGGCCCGTACCCGGTCTCGTGGCCTGTTCTGCGATCCGGCGGACTGAGAGCCGGCGTGATGGCCGAGGGTCGGGATCCGACCGCAGCCATGATCGACCAGCCGAAGCTGACTGCCGGGACCTGGATACGGCCAGGGGGAGTCGTCGTCGAGCGAACCTTCGCCGAGGCGCTCAACCTCGCTGTCGGCGACGAGATCACGCTCAATCACCGGTCGTTTCACGTCGACGGCATCGCCGTTACGGCCGCAGACGCCGCATACCCGAACGCGGACTTCGCCACCTTTGGCGGACCATTCGCGCACCCCGGGCTGATCTGGGTCACACGCACCACAGCGCAAAGCTTCGCGACGCGGCCGATGCCGCTGTCCTACCTCGCGTATCTGAAGCTCGCCCACCCGGGAAACGCTTCAGCATTCAAAAGCGCGCACACATCGACTGATAAGGGAGCGCCCGGCGTTTGGACGTGGCAGGACATCGAAACCGTCGATGGCCGCTTGATCCGCAACGAGCGACTCGCGCTGCTGGTCGGAAGCTGGCTCCTCGCGCTTCTTGCTGTCGCGAGTGTCGCCGTGCTCGTCGCCGGCCGCCTCGCCGACCAGACCCGCCGAGTTGGCATCCTCAAAGCCATCGGAGGAACACCCCGGCTGATCGCGGTCGTGCTCCTTGCCGAGCATCTCGGACTCGCGTTGATCGGCGCCGCCGCCGGACTCGCCGTCGGCTGGTCGACCGCTCCGCTCCTCGGAACCGCAGGCGCCGCCTTGATCGGAACCGCCAGCACGCCCACGATCTCCGTCAGCGACGTCGCGATCGTGATCGCGGTCGCACTGCTAGTCGCGCTCGCAGCCACGCTCGTCCCCGCGATCCGCTCAGCCCGGACCAGCACCGTCGACGCTCTCGCCGACTCGAGCCGTCGGCCGAAACGCCGCCCGATCCTCCTCGCCATCTCCCGAAGGCTGCCGGTAACCATGCTGCTCGGTCTTCGCCTCGTCGCCCGCCGTCCACGTCGCGCCCTACTCAGCGCGACCAGCGTGCTGATCACGACCACGACACTCGTGGCCGCCCTCACCGTCAAGGCGCACCAACCCCAACAACTCAACCCAGGCCTCTCTTCACTGCCCGACCCCCGCACCGCCGCCATCAACGAAGTACTCGGCGCCATCACCCTCGTCCTCGTGATACTCGCCGCCATCAACGCCGTCTTCATCGCGTCGACAACCGCAGCCGACGCACGCCGCGCACTTGCGATCGCGCGCGCGCTCGGCGCAACCCGAAGCCAGATCAGCGCCAGCATCATCGCCGCTGAACTCCTCCCCGCGCTGCCAGCCAGCATCCTCGGAATCCCAGCCGGCATCGCACTCGTTCACGCAGTCGGCCACGGCACCAGACAAACCACCCCACCAACACTCTGGCTCCTTGGCGCCGTCGCCTGCACGCTCATCGCCATCGCGGTCCTCACCCTCATCCCCGCCCGCCTCAGCGCACGCCGACCAATCGCCGGCGTCCTCCAAGCAGAACTCGCCTAACGGCTCGTTCTCCCAATCGAACGGCATCCATTCGGATGGAGCATTTATGGAGCAGAGCGGACGCAACTGAGGGTGACGGACCGCGAATCGGGCCGGCGCGAAAACGGCTCAAACAAGCCGAATCCGTTGCCGTCGGCTGCGCTTAGTTGCGCGCACAACGAAATGGTAAGGAGGGGGTCAACGGTTCGAGTCCGTTAGAGGGCTCTGCAAAAGCGCCGCACGTCGGCGCTTTTGCGTTCAGGTCGACTTTTCAGCCGCGTGCGGTGGGTATGGAGCCGATTATGGAGCTTTCGCGTCGGCGAGGGGCTCCGCCGCGCGGGACCAATGCCCTCTGAGCCGCCGCGTTCAACGCCGGGGACGAGGTATGGATGTGTGACCGTGACGCCCCGTAAGCCATCGCCTTTGATCAAGTGACCCCCTCTCTCGACGAGAGGGGGTCATGGTGCCGCTCGCAGCCTCCGCCAACCCGGTCTGGCTCAGCTTGAGATCGTTACTCGGTTGGCGTAGAAGGCGATGTGTTCGGCGATTGGCGCTGCGGCAGGGTAGGGGTGGTGGTAGATCCAGGCTGCGTCCGCGATCGTTGTTGTTGGCGTGACCACCGAGAAGTAGTTGCAGTCGCCTTTGTATGAGCAGTAGCTGGTTGAGTCGCTGTGCTCGAGGAGCCGCATGTCGATGTCGGCGATGGGTATGTAGTAGACGGGCTGGTAGCTCGCTTCGTGGAGGATCAGTGCGTTTGTCGACTCGGCGATCCGGATGCCTTCGACCGTCACCGACACGGGCCGGGTTGCGGGCTCGATTGACATCGGGTGCTCCGGACCCGGAATCTTGATTTCGCGTGTTGTCGCCATCGCGGTCAACCCGTTGGCTGTTCGGTCGGAAGGGTCTGCCCGACCTCGATCAGGTGGCCGTCGGGGTCGCGCACGTAGCAGCGAATCTCTCGACCGCGGTCGATCGGCGGCGTCAGGAAGTGCGCGCCGCGTTCACTCCAGGTGTTGTAGGTGCTGTGGATGTCGGCGACGCGAATGTTGAGGAAGCTGCTCACTTTGTCCGGGTCCTGTGGCGGCTCGAGTGTGACGGTTGGCTTGTCATCTGTTGGGTCGCCACCGACGTTGATGATGATCCAGCTGTTGCCGAGCGCGACGATCGTCGGCTCTCCCTCGCGTAGCACCTCACCGGCGAATACGTCGGCGTAGAAGCGACGCGACCGCTCGACGTCCGAGCTGACGATGAAGTGCGTGAGGACGATCTCGTCTCCGGCCGGCCGTGGGAAATCGGCCATCGCTAGCGCTCCACCATCGCACGCACCTCGACTGTCCCGCCCATGCGGGCAACCGGGATGCGCGAGGCGAACTCGATTGCCGCGTCGAGGTCGGGCGCCTCGTAGATGTAGTAGCCGCTCAGCTCAGCACCTTCGGCGACGGCGGCG